>CAJXIQ010000032.1 GCA_913054375.1 uncultured Bacteroidota bacterium | reverse complement strand
TTCCGCTAGCAGTTATGAGTTCCTTATAGGCTAATAACGAGTTTGAAAATAAGGCAATATCATTCATATGTACCTCACTTTTTGCTAAGTTCGCCTCAATATTTACGTGTTTTATGAAGTCTGAAAAATCACTGTAGTCTGTATAATCAAAGCGCAGAAAATCCCGAATAGTACTCTGTGGTGTTTGCACATACAAATCTGCAAATTCCATTGTTGTAGAGCTTATGACTGTTTTAGCTTGTAGCTCATCTACAATAAGGCCAGATTTTTCTTGACCACTCATATTATCGATGACAAAAGAGAGCGAGTCTTGAATAATGGTAAAGTTGTGTAAATCACCATTCAGGTGACTGTAGATCATGTTGTTCTCGTCAAACAATCTATCTGCTGGAGGGGCTTTGTTGTTATTGTAATAATGGAATCGAGTGTCGGTTATTTTTACCTTATCAAAAGTTACGGTGGGTGAGCCAGAAGACGGGTTGCTTGTTGGGGTAGGTTTGAAGTACTCTGTCAAAAATTGAATATTTAACTGAGTCTCCTCTTTTGCTATACCTATTTTTATAGTGCCTCCAGCAATCGTTACGTTATTTAGTCGTATTCTGTCGCTAGTAAAAGAAAAAATGTCATAGTTAGTGTATAGTTTGCTTACATATATGAGCGTATCTGATTTTTGATCTCCTATAAAGATATCTGTAGCTTTTAATGCATCAAAATACGAAAGTTCTATCTCTCCTATATGTATATCAACCCCCAGTTCTTTACTCAGATAACTGGTTGCTTTGTTTGCTGCATAGTTTTTGAACCACTTAGTTTGTACCATTGCCAATAGCAAAAGTGCCAAGCCTAGGAGACTTACCAATATGATGAGCGGTATTTTGATTATTTTTGGCAACTATATTTTATACTGCAAATAAGTTTACAAACATACCTTGGAACGAGCAAAGAACAATTCACAACTAGCAGTACTTGGCATAGAATCGTCCTGTGATGATACATCTGCGTCGGTATACATAGATGGCAAGGTTTGTTCCAATGTGGTAGCATCACAAAAAATACATGAAGAATTTGGAGGCGTGGTGCCCGAGTGGGCTAGTCGCAAGCACCAGCTAAATATAGTGCCTACAGTACATTCTGCATTGCAAAAAGCGGGTGTTTCTATGGCAGACATAGATGGTATAGCTTGTACGCAAGGCCCTGGTCTAATGGGGTCTTTGCTAGTCGGTCATTCTTTTGCAAAAGGGTTGGCTGTATCGTCCAATATTCCGTATGTGAATGTAAATCATATAGATGCACACGTACTGGCCCATTTTATAGATGGTGATATACCACCTTTGCCTTTTTTGTGTCTCCTTGTATCTGGTGGGCATACCCAGATAGTAGTAGTTCGCAACCATTTTGAAATAGAGATATTAGGAAAAACCATAGATGATGCTGCAGGAGAGGCTTTTGATAAAGCGGGCAAAATGCTCAATCTTCCGTATCCTGCTGGACCTATTATCGATCAAAAAGCAATGTTGGGTGACCCCAATGCATTCCAGTTTAATACACCTACTGTAGAAGCTTTGGACTTTAGCTTTTCGGGTCTAAAGACATCTATTTTATACTTTTTGCAAAAAGAAGTGCGTAAGGATGCTTCATTTGTCACACATAATATAAATGATCTCTGTGCATCTATCCAGCATACTATTGTGTCTTATTTAATAAGCAAAATGGACAAAGCCATAGCAGAAACAGGTATTATACACATAGGTATAGCTGGAGGCGTGGCGGCCAATAGCGAGTTGCGAGCAGCAATGCAAACCTTGGCAAGCAAGTATCAAGGGGTAGGCTATGAGCCTAAATTTGAGTATTGTACGGATAATGCTGCTATGATAGCATATGCAGGTAAGGTGAAATTAGAAAGAAAAGAATACGGCACGCTTAATGAGGTGTGTTTTACAAGAAAATGAAAAAAATAGTAGTATTATGTATCGGGTTATTAGCATTTGCAGCGGCTAATGCGCAGCAAAATGATACAGCATTGTTAAGATCCCTCAACGTGTCTGAAGTAAAAAAATACCAATGTATTCATGCTTTTGTAGGTAATATTGATACCTGCCTTGTGGAGCATCAAAAACTCAATACCTATGGACTTAATCTCTTTTTCTTGCAGGACCTTGGCTGTTCGGGATACAAACAGAGAGATATTGTACGTGCCACATACGTTGGAAGACGCATGGAGAGCCAAAGCCTAGAGAGAAATAATAAAATGCTTGTTTTATATGCCTTTAAATACGGAAAGAAGCAAAAGCAACTTGCTCGAAAAACAGAAGTAATACTATCCAATTTAGACACCATACAAACGGAGTATACGTATTACAAAAAAAGAAGAGCAAAAATGTTGGACAGCACACGACTAACATTGACAAATAAAAAAGGGAGTAAAACCTACGTCACCAAAAATACCTATGATAAAAAAAAGAGATTACTATCTGTGATAACAGTAAATAGTGCTGGGGAAACCTTGACAGAGACTAGTCATACTTGGGGTACAGACGGGAATATAAAATCTACAATAAATTCTTCATTTGGAGAGAATATTAGCTTTGTGCAAACATTTTTTAAGTATGACCAGAATGATCGTGTTGTAGAAACAAACGATACACACAGCAGACGAAATATCTACTCGTATACTGATTCTGGTTTACTGCGCAATATGCTGGGATATAACGCCAAAGGAGAGCTAGAAATAGAGTTCATCTATAAGTATACCTTTACCAAATGAACCTAGTATATGTTTTTTTAGGCGGTGGACTTGGTGCCGCGTGTAGGTGGCTACTGAGCAGTCAGTTAATGAGCAATAGCGAATTCCCCTACGGTACATTAGCGGTCAATCTTTTGGGCTGTTTCATTATCGGTATAGCTAGTGTTTACCTCGTACAACAGCCCAAGCTGAGTCTTTTTATGTTGGTAGGGTTTCTTGGTGGATTTACTACATTTAGCAGTTTTGGACTCGATGCATTGCATATGTTATCATCATCTGATTATAAAAATTTTGCGATCTATGTAGGAATGAGCAATATAGTAGGTATACTCCTTGTTATAGTTGGGCATAAACTAGGTACATTTTTGACCGCATAAAAAACACACATGAAAAAGACCATACTCATACTCCTGTGCTTATTTACTAGTCAAGTATTGTTAGCAGATAAGCTACTCATACCTATGGATGCTACCCAAAAGAATCATCTCAAGGCGTATGGTATCTCGTACTGGGTTCTGGAGAAAGACGTACAGGTAGAGTGGTTGCTTAATTATAAGGGAGGCAGCTTCCTCATGGATGCATATGAAAACATAGAAAAAGAATGCCTGCTACGGGGTGTTTCTTTCGCCACCATTAGCGTGGCACAAGCCAACAGATTAAAAAATGAGATGGCTGACCCCTCAGTAAATGCAGATGTAGTAAAGCTCCTTAAAATACCGAAAATAGCGGTGTACTCACCCAAGACAGCACAACCTTGGGATGATGCCGTTACCATGGTACTCACCTATGCGGAAATACCGTATGATGTTATTTTTGATGATGAAGTACTAGACGGTAAGTTGCCCACTTATGACTGGTTGCATCTGCACCACGAGGATTTTACTGGTCAGTATGGTAAGTTCTATGCTAGCTTTCGGAATGCCCCTTGGTACAAGCAACAAGTTGCCGAGGCAGAGGCTATGGCAGAGAAGCATGGTTTTAAAAAAGTAAGTGAGTTAAAAGCCGCAGTCACCAAAAAAATACGTGATTTCACTGCCGGTGGCGGATTCCTTTTTGCGATGTGTAGTGCAACAGACAGCTATGATATAGCTATGGCGGCAGATGGAGTAGATATTTGCGAGAAAATGTTTGACGGAGACGCAATAGAAATAGGTGCTCAGTCCAAGCTGGATTATGACAAATCTTTGGCATTCAAAGATTTTAGGATAGAAAAGAACCCAATGAAGTATGAGGTGAGCAGTATAGACGTAGACCCGCGTACCCGCAGAGTTCGTGAGGGGAATGACCTTTTTGCACTCAATGAATTCAGTGCCAAGTGGGATGTGATACCAACAATACTTACCCAAAACCACGAGCGTATTGTCAAAGGTTTTATGGGACAGACTACCGCTTTTAACAAAAATCAAGTGAAGAGTACGGTAATCATTATGGGAGAAAACAAAAGCCTCAACGAGGCTCGGTACATACACGGTACGTTTGGTAAGGGGCAATTTACCTTTTATGGGGGCCATGATCCCGAGGACTATAAGCATATGGTGGGAGAGCCGCCTACAGACCTAGCATTGCATCCCAACTCCCCCGGCTACCGACTCATACTGAACAATATACTTTTTCCCAGTGTAAAGAAGAAGAAACAAAAGACCTAGTTCATACACGTTCACTCCCCTGTCGGATAAGTAATTCCTCTACTTCACCAGACTTCATAGTTCCCAAAAGCACATCGCCAATGCGTATTCTAATGAGTCTCACGGTGTCGTATCCTACCGCAGCAGTCATCTTGCGTATTTGGCGGTATTTTCCCTCGGTGAGTGTGATACTTAGCCAGCTAGCTGGGCCATGACTTTCGCTGCGTTTTCGGTGTGGTGGTCCTAGGTAGGTTGGCTCTGCCATGTGGTGCACGCTACACGGCAGTGTAGTGTATGTGCCACTGCTTTGGGCTATTTCTGTTCCTGCACGCAGTGCAGTGATAGCCTCGTCTGTGATGGTGCCACTTACCTGTACATAGTATTCTTTTTCGATGGACTTGCTGCGTATGTGCTCGCTAACAGTACCATCTGTGGTGAGTAGTAGTAGGCCTTCCGATTTTTCGTCTAATCTGCCGATGGCCATTGTTTCTGGCGGGAAATTGCCCAACTCACCCAGTAGTTTTTTATTCCTCCGTCTATCCTGATTATTGATAAACTGAGAGAGGTAGCCATACGGCTTGTGTATTTTGTAGTGGCGGTGGTCCAACTTTAGAAGTATGCGTTTTGCATTAAAGAGCTTTGGTCAATGCGTAATGCAAATCTCAATCATATTTTCTTTTCTATATTCTTCATGGGCGAGGTAGAATTGTACGGCACTTTACCGCTAGGTACTAGCTTACTTGCCGACTCTAGGTGTGCTTCTTGGTCATCAAAAAAAATGTGGGCCCCAAAAGCTTCCAAGACTTTGTCTTTAGATAGCCCACCCATAAAATAGACTTCATCTACGTATACGCCCCATTTTCGGAGTGTTTTGATTACCCGCATATGTGATGGTGCACTGCGGGCAGTGACTATGGATAAACGAAGCGGGGAGAGTTCTATCGTAGTAGGCAAATGCTCTTGTATACGGCTTAGTTTTATGAGAAGCTCCGCAAAGGGTCCTTTATTAAGGGGATTGTTTTCGTTGTCTTTTTCGTGTTGTAGGAATGCGTCTATACCTTCTGTCTTGTACCTGTGCTCAGACTCATCAGAGAACAATACCGCATCTGCATCAAAGGCTATTTTTACCCTGTTGTCCTTAGGATTAAAAGATTGCGGAGGAGCATAGATAGATGCAGCAGCACAAACTCTAGAGTCTATAACGGTTTGTACATCATTGTCATCTTTACTCAAGAATAGGTCTACATCATAGGCATCTATATAGGGAGCCAGGGGTTCGCCGCCACTTAGAGCCACACGTGTAATGTCAAGCTGGTGTTGGGTAATACTATTGAGCATACGTACCCCTGTTTCTGGGCTGTTGCGGCTCATGAGTACAATTTCTACGATACGCTTATTTGCTTGGGTATTGAGCTGTAGTAAGCTTTTTACTAGGTAAAAGGCAGAGCCGATTTTGAGCGGCTCATTTTCGTTTTCCAGTTGATATTTGCGGTATCCTTTTATTCCATGTTTCTCAAAGATAGAATTTTCTTCTTCTAAGTCAAAAAGGGCTCGAGACGAAACGCCTACCACCAGTATGTCAGATAAATCTACGGGCATCAGTGTCAAAAGTATTGTTTTTCTACCTATTGATGTACCTGCGTATAAAAATAAGAATAGGTATAAGAGCCGTGTAGACTATGAAAAAAGGTAAAATATAGTAGTCTAAATGTAGGGCAAGCATCACGGCAATAATCAGTAACTGGGAGCCCAAGCCTAGAGCTGATACTACCGTCATAAACCCATTCGGAAAATGTTGTTTTTTGGGTGCTTTGGGATCTGCATAGTAAATGGCTTGGTCAAATATGCGGTACAACAGAAAGAATGTTCCATAGAGAATGTCCACATGGTGTTGTTTTTCACCTGGAAATGCTGTTGGGGATTTTTTTTCATTGATCCGACTGGTATTGTCTCCGTCAAACTCATTACGCAGGATCACGTAGTAGTAGTTGAATAATGTGCCTTGCAGCTGTACTCCCAAAAATGCGAGCACAGCAATAGCCAAAGAGCTGCTAGTAGTGTGCCAGATACATCCCAATATCAAGAAATTAAGAATGATGTCAAAAATAGAATCTAAATACCTACCGGTATAAGAAGGCGTACCTTTTACCCGAGCCAATTCGCCGTCTGCGGCATCCAGAATAGATTTCAATATGAGGCATATGCCTGCTGCATAAGGCTGTCCCACAAGGATGAAGTAACACGCAGCAAGGCCAACTATTCCAAATGATAGGGTAACGTGTATCGGCGTTACGTTGGTATCTTTAAGTCCTTTAGCTATCCAGCGGGCCGGTGTGCGGCCGTAGTCTGACAAGTCTCTAAACCGACGATTTGCGGGTAATTTACTCATTCGTATTTCCTATTTTTATTGGCGAGCTTCACTCGCACTGCCAAAGGGCACAAGTATACCATGATTTATTTCGTTTTGGTGTAAATAGGGGAGCGTATAAGAAAAAAAATAATGAAAACTTTTTGCAAATTGTGTTTGCTATATGCCGTGGCATCTTTTGCGACCAAAAATAGATAAGAAACAATCTAATACCTATAATCGAGTGATGCTAGATTTAGCCTCATCCCAAATCGAAATATCATATTTTTCTTATCCTGATTCATTAGCATATTGCTTTGGTTACGGATGAATATTCCGGCATCTAGGAATAGGTTGTGCCACAACATGTAGCTGGCATCTATCGACATGGTAGAAATAGTATTTTCTATACCTTGAAATAGTGGGGCTGGATCTACTAGTCCGTCGCTATACGTACGCAGATAATTTCCACCAAAATTAGTAGAGAGAAGTGATGTGTCTATTCCTTGTTTAGATAAGCTGTATACTGCATTAATGTTGAACCTATTGGCTGGCTGATAACGGACTATAGCTACTAGTTCTCGTAAATTAGCACCCAACGGGTGTGCGAGCGACTGATTATAGTGTATCCAGTTTTGTGCTTTGCTTCGGTGCTGATATACGTATGGTCTCACTTGGTTTACTTCTAGTTGTAGGTCTAGGTTGTTTACATTGGCCACGTTTATATATTTCAATCCTGCTTGGTAGCCCCATTTATTGACCCACGATTCTGTACGGCCAAACACCTCGTCTTTCACAAACTCGTCTAGTATGAATTGGCCATAAAAGGAAAACCGCTTTAAAAAATTCCATTTCCAATCTAGGCCCAATACGGCATTGTCACTACTGTTGAGCCCATGTTCTACTGCTCTGTAAAATATGATGGGATTCAGATAGGCGAGCTCATATCGATTAGACATTGAAGAGTCCGACCTATCGAAAATAATATTTTCAAATAGTCCAATGTTTACATTTTTGCCAATGTTCATGCTCAAATGATGAAAGGCAGAAAACTTGCGACCATTGTTTGCCGATTCATCTTGGGTTATAAAATCAATGTGTTGACTAAAAAGATTTTGGTAATTGAATTTCCATACCTGTGTATTGATTTTAAGAAAGGGGTACGGTGCCGAAAAATCGGAAAGTATGAGCGAGCGATATCCGTTGCCAATAAAATTTTTATCCTGGCCAAATTGTACTGCTATTTCTTTGATAGGCGAAAAAGTGATGTAGCCTGTAGCATTGAAATAATCTTGTGCAGCATCAGCATCACCGAATTTTTTGTGCAGAGTGGTGCCATCTACCACACCTGTTGTAGCGTGTTTTTGGCGTAAGAAAGAAGGGTATTGCACTTGATTTTCTATGGCACTACTATAAAAACCTACTTTATTCCCAATATTGCCTCGTATTTCTATCCCTCTACTATTTCTGTAGATGGGCAGCGTGTCTTGACTCTCGGTACCACCCGCAAAACCCAATAGGGGATTGACTACTAGGTTGAAATTATCTTCTTGTACCAAGAATAAGGCACTCTGTGTCTTGTAAAAATGAGATAATATTGGCTGGGTTCTAAAATTGCTTACTTCCTTGTTGTACAGTACATTATCATTAAGCAAATACCGTTGATTGAATTTATCTGCTGTAGAGAGGGTACGAATAGGTTCTGTGAAATCACTCACAATATCGCGTCGGTATGGTTTTACACTACTAAACAAGTGAGTAGGCAAACTATCGCTCATTATCTCATACCTATCGGTGAGGTGATAGTTGAAATAACCAGATGTAAGCTCACTCTGCCCATAGGAGTATATGCCTGTGAGGATGAGAAGTATGGACAATATTTTTTTCATTCCTTCTGCGAAGATATGGCTATTGAATAAAAGTATACGAACACATGATTTTACGGTACTGATTATAATCGTTATTCGTACATTTAGTCTGTGCTTCGGATGACTTTCATGGGTGTGTGTAACTCGAGTTACATTTTTACAATTTTGTTTATGGTAGCTTTGTATCGAGATATTTAGACGGAGACTTCTCAATTGTGATGAAAACGCAAAATGTAATGACTATGAAAAGTTAATAGAATGCACTGAATGTAATTGTAAAAAAAATATCGCCCTCAAAAGGGGCGATATTTATGTTTTAAATGTTCATGCGCTATTAACAGCAGTCTGGCTCTTATTGACCATATCTTGTGGGAGTTTAGTACAATGCGCAAAACCTTTGTTTCGTACCTTCGCCACGTGTCTACCCAAGCTAAAATACAAGAATTGACTGCTGAGCTGAAAAAGCATAATTATCATTATTATGTTTTAGCGAATTCTACCATATCTGACCGCGAGTTTGATATGAAACTGAAAGAATTGGAGATGTTAGAGAATGCCTTTCCGCAGTATGCAGACCCCAATAGCCCCACTCAGCAAGTAGGTGGTGATATTACCAAAAGTTTCAATACCGTGCTGCACAGTACACGTATGCTCAGTCTAGGGAATACGTACAACAAAGAAGAGCTGCTTGATTTTGATACACGCGTAGCAAAACTCATCGGAGGGAATGCTTACCAATATACAGCCGAACTCAAGTTTGATGGATTCGCAATAGCCCTGAGGTACGTAGCAGGGAAACTATACCAAGCAATTACCCGCGGTGACGGAACTCAAGGAGATGATGTGACGGCAAATGTGAAAACCATTCGATCTATTCCGCACCAACTAGAGGGCAATTATCCTCCAGAGTTGGAAGTGCGTGGCGAGATTTTTATGCATAAAGCAGCCTTTGTCAAGCTAAATAAAACGAGAGCAAAGAATGGTGAAGATCTCTATAAAAATCCACGCAATACAGCTGCAGGCACGATTAAACTGCAGGATAGTGCAGAAGTAGCCAAGCGACCATTGGACGGATTTCTCTATCAACTAGCTGAACACGGAAAGGATGAACTAGATCATTGGGATAGCCTGCAACACATGAAAAAATATGGACTGCCCGTAAATGGGGCCACGAGACTGTGTGATACCATAGACGATGTCTGGGATTTCATACAACATTGGGATACAAAACGTAGGGGTCTCAGTTTTGAGATAGATGGTGTAGTAATCAAAGTAAACAGTCGATTGCAGCAGCAAGAGATGGGCTTTACCAGTAAATTTCCACGATGGGCTATGTCCTATAAGTTTGAGACGGAGCGAGCCGAGAGTAGGCTTATCAGCATAAGCTACCAAGTAGGTAGAACCGGTGCTGTAACTCCTGTGGCTAACCTAGAACCCATGCAATTGTTGGGGACAACCGTAAAGCGAGCAAGTCTACACAATGCAGATTTCATTGCAGATTTAGATATTCGTGTGGGCGATAGAGTTTTTGTAGAAAAAGGGGGTGAGATTATTCCTAAAATTGTAGAAGTAGATGCCAGCAATAGAGATTCAGATAGCAGACCGACACAGTTTACGTTGGCGTGCCCTGAGTGTGAGACGTTGTTGCAAAGACCTGAGGGAGATGCCGTTTTTAGATGCCCCAATATCCGAAGCTGCCCGCCACAAGTAAAGGGTCGTATAGAGCATTTTATCGGTCGTAAGGCTATGGATGTTTCTAGCTTAGGAGAGGGCAAAATAGATGTATTGTACCAGTCAGGTTTTGTAAAAAGAGCTGCAGATCTATATGCGCTAGATGCGGATAAACTGCTTGGTCTTAGTAAGACGATCGCTAATGAGGATACTGGTGATGAACGTTTGGTAAGCTTTAAAGAAAAGACGGTAGAGAATATTATCAGTGGGGTATTAGCTTCCAAGCAGGTTCCTTTTGAACGGGTCTTGTTTGGTCTTGGAATTCGTTTTGTAGGCGAAACTGTTGCAAAAAAACTTGCTTTTCATTTTAAAAATATTGATGCGCTGATTGCTGCTAATTTTGAGACGCTCAATGCCGTAAGTGAAATAGGTGGAGTGATAGCAAAGAGTGTCATTGATTATTTTAGCTTACCAGAAAATCGAGAAGAAATAGACCAGCTGAAAATCGCTGGCTTACAATTTGAAGTGGTAGAGAAGAAGCTAGCTAGTAATGTCCTTGATGGGGCAAAAATAGTGGTTAGTGGAGTCTTTACGCGCTTTAGTCGCAACGAGCTGAAAAAGCTAATAGAGGATAATGATGGTAAAAATGTAAGTTCTATCTCTAAGGCAACGGACTTCATAGTTGTAGGGGAAAATATGGGCCCAGCCAAAAAAGACAAAGCGGAGAAACTTGGAGTGAAGATGATTACTGAGGATGAGTTTGCGGGAATGTTGGGATTACTCTAGAAAGTTTTTAGTAAAATTCGAGCAATATTCTATTGGACCAGCAAATGGAGCCCATGGTAATTATAAAGTAGCAGATAGTTATTCTGCAAAACCGTACATTCGTCCCGTTGGCAAACTTTAGAATACAAATAGGAAAAAAAAGCCTCGCTCGACACAAGCAACTCCACAAGTCTGAATCGCTCAAAAAGATGAACGAGGTGAGAGAAGTGGGAGTAGTGTATGATGTAAAAAAGACGTCAGTGCAATTACTTAATAAAGTAACGCATTACTTTGAAGTCGAAGGGAAGATTGTAATTACCCTAGGTTATTTAGAAGAACGACAATTGGGAGAGTACGTAGCAAATAAGAAGGAAGAATACTTTTGCAAAAATGACCTAAATTTTTGGGGACTACCGCAGAAACAAAGTGTGACGCCATTTATATCGAGTGACTTTGACTACTTGATCAATTTAGATATGGAAGGCTGCAATGTTTTGCAGGCAGTATCTACTTACTCTGTTTCCAAAACAAGAATAGGCAAGCATTTTGATGACTATCCCTTTGCTCAGGATTTCATGATCAAAAGCCTGGCAGAAACTGCAGAAGAGCTATTTAAGGATATACAACACTACATCAAATAGAATGGAAAAATTTAAAGGACTTGGCGTTGCAATGGTTACGCCGTTTAATGCAAATGGGAGCATTGATTATATTGGGCTTGAAAAACTCACCCTCCACCTGATAGATGGCGGAGTAGATTATCTTGTAGTAATGGGTACTACTGGTGAGAATCCTACCATTAGCAGTGTGGAGCAACACCAAATTCTGCAAAAAGTAATTGACATAAATGCAGGCAGGTTGCCTATTGTATTTGGGATAGGAGGGAATAATACCGCCGCCGTGGTAGATAGATTAAAGACGGAGAACCTAGCCGGAGTAGATGGAATACTCAGCGTTAGCCCGTACTATAATAAACCAAGCCAAGAAGGAATTTATCAGCATTTTAAAGCGGTAAATAATGCTACGCCTCTCCCCGTCATAATGTACAATGTACCCAGTAGAACGGGGTCTACAGTAAACCCAGAAACAACCCTAAGAATAGCTCAATTATCAAATGTAGTAGCTACAAAAGAGGCAACGGGTAGTCTCGATATCTGTATGGACATAGTCACGAATAAGCCAGATGGATTTGGAGTGATAAGCGGTGAAGATGGTTACACAATGCCGTTTATTGCTGCAGGAATGCAAGGAGTGATATCTGTGATAGGAAATGCATATCCAAAAGAATTTAGCCAGATGGTACACTACGCATTGGATGGAGATTTCAAAAAGGCTAAAGAGTTGCACTATAAGCTGCTTCCCGCTATGAAGGCCATTTTTATGGATGGGAATCCAGGAGGAGTAAAATATATACTATCAAAGATGGGTATCTGCGGTAATCACTTTAGACTTCCGGTAGTACCTGTAAATAAAGCAATAGAAAATACGCTGAACGAGGCCATGCTTTGATATAGACTAATCCTTTTTGCAAAGGAGACTATACGACAGCCCAGGGTCTATATTGTAGCTATTACCTTCAACTCTATACCAATGGGAGTAGGTAGGCAGTTTATTTCCATCGTAGTCCTACATGGTTGGTTGTCTTTAAAGTATTCTGCATACAGTCTGTTGTAAGTTTTAAAATCATCTTTCATATTGGTAAGGAATACGGTTACGTCTACAATGTTTGCCCAACTACTACCAGCGTCTTCCAAAATTGTTTTTACATTATTGAATACTGAGTGGCATTGTTTTTCTATGTCATAGCTAGCTATAGTGCCATCCTCACTGAGCTCCACACCGGGTATTTTTTTGGTGCCACGCTCACGTGGCCCTACTCCACTCAGGAATAGCAAATTTCCTACCTTACGGGCGTGTGGGTATGCGCCTACGGGTTCTGGTGCTTTTTGGCTGTTTAGTATCTCTTTACTCATTCTTTTTTATAGTTATAGTTACTTGTTTGGTTTGGTTAATAACCTCTACTTTAGGTTTTAGTTGGCTAGAGGACTTTGGTATATCAGAGCTTGATCCAGGGGATACATTCTCTTTTTTTTCTTTAGTATTTTGAAGTGAGCGTTTCTTATTTGCCTCTCGCATTTTTTCGAGGTCCATTTTCGGTGGGAGTGCTGATTTACGTGCAACAAGTCCTGTGGGTATTTCGAAAAAACCGGCAGGATTAGACACCCCATTGGGTTGAGCTGCTGCTGCTATTTTAGTATTGTCAGGGGATAGTGCCACAGCATTTACTTTGTAACTTTCTAAAGAAATCTGCGTCACTAATGACTTCTCTTTCAGGTTATATATGTTTACTGTACCATCTAAACTGCCGCTGACTAAGTATACACCAAACGGTCCCATGTCTATATCAGTCACTGTTCTGGTGTGTTCGGTAAATGCGGTAACCTCTTTCACATTCATGATATCCCATATGCGTATTGTTTTATCTTTTGAGCTGGATACGAGGTATTTTCGATCTACGGTCGTCAGCATATCAGTGATGTCATTGCTATGTCCTTTGAAGCTATTAATCAACTTACCGAAAATATTAATCTGTTGGATTACGGGACTCCCCTTTACTGCAATAAAGTAGCTGGAGCGGTCTATGGCTACCGCAGCTGCGGTAATGGATTTAGTTCCGTTTATTGGTCTTCTTTTTCGGTTCACTAGATCAAAAGTGGTAAATTTACCATTGTCTCCCGCACAAAAAATAGTACGCATTCCTGGCCCATATATCAGTTTATTGATTTGCGTGTTTTCAAGTACAAGCGTGGTGTCATAGGTCACTACTTGAAAAAAAGAGTCGTTAAAGTCATAGAAGTTTAGTCTTCCGTCTTGTCCTCCTATTATTAGTCGATGACCATCACGACTAAAGGCCATTGTTTTTACGGCTCCTTTAAAATCTTCGACCACTTGCATAATTTCAGCGGTAGTGTCGTTTCTTTGGATAATGACAGTATTGTCCCAGCTTCCCGTTACTATGTACTTGCCATCTGGGCTAAAAACGACAGATGATATATCATCTGTGTGGTTGGCTAAGTAGGTAAAGCTATCTACCTGTGCATAAGTGCTGAGGCCCGCAAATAAGAGTATGATTAATAAGTTTCGCATCTCGCTGCTAAGTTACTAATTTTTGTAAAATAAACGCCTAGCGCACTCCGTATAGCGTAATTTCTTACCGTTCTTATTTTTGACTCTGCACATGCATTTTTTCATCTATTTGGTGATTTTGTCTTGTTTATTTAATACCTCAAAGAGGCCTCTGTAATGAGAAATAAACAATCAATTCTTCTTCGACTTTGTTACTATCGTATCAAATGACACCTTTGTAAAAAATGAATCAAGCACAGATGGATTTCAAGTCACTTATATCTCAAGGAATACCACAGGAACTGCCAGCATTGGTTCGTGTTTCCACGAACAAGAACGCAGACAAACGCTCAAAAAACACTCCTGCACCAAAACGCAAGGACATCCTTTCGTTAGAAGAAAAAAAATTAGCTATTCGCAATGCATTGAGATATTTTCCCAAGGAATGGCATGCAGAATTGGCTTCTGAATTTGTAGATGAGTTGAAAGAATACGGTAGGATATATATGTACCGATTTCAGCCAAGTTACGCTATGTATGCTCGTCCCATAGAGGAGTACCCCGCTAAAAGCAGACAGGCTGCAGGTATTATGCTTATGATTCAGAACAACTTAGATCCCGCGGTTGCTCAACATCCGGATGAATTAATCACCTACGGTGGCAATGGTGCAGTTTTCCAAAATTGGGCTCAGTACCTGCTCACTATGAAGTATCTGAGTGAGATGACCGAGGAGCAAACACTCCATATGTATAGTGGTCACCCTATGGGGCTTTTCCCGAGCAGCAAAGATGCACCACGCGTGGTGGTGACCAATGGTATGATGATACCCAACTATTCTAAACCAGATGATTGGGAAAAGTATAATGCATTAGGGGTAACCCAATACGGACAAATGACGGCAGGTAGTTTTATGTACATAGGGCCGCAGGGTATAGTGCACGGTACTACCATTACGGTTATGAATGCTTTCAGAATGAAGCTGGAAGATGGTGATACTCCTGCAGGTAAAATATTCTTGACAGCAGGGTTAGGGGGTATGAGTGGTGCTCAGCCCAAAGCTGGGAATATAGCGGGTTGCATCACTATTTGTGCTGAGGTAAATGCAGCAGCAGCTCTCAAACGCCATGAGCAAGGTTGGGTAGATGAAGTAATTGACAATCTTGATAAACTTTGTTCCAGAGTTAAAGAAGCTAAAAAAAATAAAGAGATAGTTTCCATTGCTTATAGTGGAAATATTGTAGATGTATGGGAAAAGTTTGATGAAGAAAATATATTTATTGAGCTTGGATCAGATCAAACCTCATTACATAATCCTTGGGCAGGTGGTTACTATCCATCTGGAATAAGCTTTGAGGAATCAAATGAATTAATGACTAAAAATCCAGAGCTTTTTAAGAAAAAAGTTAAAGAAACTCTTATAAAGCATGCTTCAGCTGTTAAAAAACATACCCAAAAAGGTACTTACTTTTTTGATTACGGAAACGCATTTCTATTAGAGGCTTCTAGAGCAGGTGCTGATGTTATGAAAAGTGATGGGATTAATTTTAAATATCCATCGTACGTGCAAGATATTATGGGTCCAATGTGTTTTGACTATGGGTTTGGTCCATTCAGATGGGTTTGTTCGTCTGGAGATTCCATTGATTTAAGAAAGAGTGATGAAATTGCTTGTGCTGTTTTGGAAGCTTTAATTTTAAAAGCTCCAGTTGAGATAAAGCAACAAATGAGAGATAATATTCAATGGATTAAAGGTGCCCAAGAAAATAATTTAGTAGTGGGCTCTCAAGCTAGAATTCTTTATGCCGACTCTGAAGGTAGAATTGAAATTGCCAAAGCATTTAACAAAGCCATTAAAAAAGGAGAAATATCTGCCCCAATTATTTTGGGAAGAGATCACCACGATGTTTCTGGAACAGATTCACCATACAGAGAAACTTCCAATATTTATGATGGATCTGCCTTTACAGCAGATATGGCAATTCAAAATGTAATTGGAGATTCTTTTAGAGGAGCTACTTGGGTAAGCATTCACAATGGTGGCGGAGTTGGCTGGGGAGAAGTAATTAATGGAGGATTTGGACTAACAATTGATGGATCTAAAGATTCTGAAGAAAAGATATCTAACATGTTGTTTTGGGATGTAAATAATGGAATTGCTAGACGAAACTGGGCTAGAAATAATGAAGCAATATTTGCTATTAAAAGAGAAATGCAAAGAAATCCAAAACTTAAAGTAACACTTCCAAATATAGCAGATGATGATTTGATTAATAAATTATCGAACTAATTAACATTAGTTAATGTTGTTTTAGAACTAAAAAGTTAAGTATGGTTTATTAACTTACTTTTTTATTATATTAAGTGATTAAAACTTACATAATGAAGAAACTTCTACTTATTTTACTTTGCTTTCCATTATTAACTTTAGCTCAACAAACCTACGTTCCTAATGATAACTTTGAAGCCTACTTAGAAGCTAGAGGAATGGGCAATGGTATAGCTAATGATGATTCTGTTACTACTTCCAATATTAATACCGTTACTAATTTAAATGTCTCAACCTCGCCCGTATCGGGTGGGGGCCAAACCATTTCAGATTTAACAGGAATTGAAGATTTTACTGCTTTAACTTCTTTGCATTGCCAATTTAATCAACTAACCAGTCTTGATGTAAGTAATAATACGGCTTTAACTATTTTAGGCTGTAGCTTTAATGGACTAACCAGTCTTGATGTAAGTCAAAATACGGCTTTAACTGATTTGAATTTCAGTTATAATCAACTAACCAGTCTTGATGTAAGTAATAATACGGCTTTAACTAATTTGTATTGTAGTTTTAATCAACTA
>CAJXIQ010000031.1 GCA_913054375.1 uncultured Bacteroidota bacterium | reverse complement strand
CATTTCTTTTAGGACCGGTATTTTTTACTCTTCTTAAAAATGCCATACACCATGGTAGGAATGCGGGTATTGCTACTGCTTTGGGTATAATAGCAAGCGATATAATCGTTATAAGTATTTGCTTTCTTGCTACAGCCTCACTCCTAGATTCTATCAAAACAGAACCTCTAGTCAAACTAATAGGTGCTTCTATTTTACTATTTATGGGTATTCGCTTTGTTTTTTGGCCATCACCAAACCTAGCTAATAATACCAAAACCACCCAAAAAGGATATCTGGGCTATTTTGTTCAAGGTTTCTTAGTCAATGGAGTAAATCCCTTTGTGTTTGTTGTATGGATAGGATATATCACCATAGGAAAGAACAGTTATAGTGGAAATCAACTTATTCTATTTTTAGCTTTCATTCTAGTCGGCATATTGGTAACAGACGTTCTTAAGTCTTTTTTAGCTCACCGTATTAGACCATATCTCAAGCCTGTTTACCTCAAAAAAGCATATCAGGTCATTGGTATTATAATCGTCGGATTTGCTATGCGGCTTATTGCGATGGCATTCGTATAAAATGCCGTAGCATAACACATCACCATATGATGCATAGCGTTACCCCATAGGTGCGCAGCAACCGCACGAGGGGGCACTTACTTACCCCAAACTCTATACCAAAGTGTGTTGAGAATTTCACTCATTAATGCGCGGTTTCCTTTGGGTCGTTTTTCTTCTACTTCCAATATTCCTTCATCTGATCTAATTAGCTTATATCCAAAAGTATAGGTTGGCTTATCTCCCATATACACGGGACCATATCGAGCGTCACTGTATACCAAGGTGTCCGGATTATCATTGTTAATTACGTACCATCCCTTAGAAATATGCATTAGTCTAGCCAATACTTCTTCGTCTTTGTATTTTTCTACAAGCTTATGGTTATTCCTAATAACCTGAAAATCAACATTTTTGTCTGAATCAAATATAGAGAATAGACCAGAATAGAGAACAGTATCTCCATCGGCAGTGGCACTCCATAAGAATGTATTCATCGGTGTAGGTACTGTAGTAAGTCTTGTGTATTCTATCTCTTCGGCAGCAAGGCTATCTTCAAACACTTGATATGTGTACCATTTTGCTCCGAGAGACCATACCATGTACAAGCTACTTATAGCTATACCTGTCCAATTGAGTATTTTTCTCGTGCGAGATCGTCTGTTGTAGCACATAGCTACAAGGACAAGAAGTAGAAACGGCAAAGTATATAGCGGATCGATAACAAAAATATTATTCCACGCTAATTTATAGGGAAGCGGCCAGAGAAGTTGTGTTCCCCAGGTGGTGTGGCAGTCTAGTAAAGGATGTGTTATCAGACTCCAAAAAAAGAGTTGTGTCCATTCCCACCGCGTAACGCGAGTCGGCTTATCTCTATTTTGAGTAATAAAAAACAAGCATATTAAATAAGCTAAAGATAATACTCCAATAACCCATAGGTTTCCCGCACGTATGGCAGGATATGCGAGGATAATACCAACCAATATGGCTAACGTAATTTTCTCTTTCTTGACTACTAACCATGCCAATATGGGCGCTAAGATTATGCTAAATAGAATACTATGCGAAAATCCTCTATGCAATTCATTTGCCGTAAGAGCATCGAATAAAAATGACTGATACACATCTAAATCGGGTATTGTGCCTGCTAAGGCACCCCACAACATCGCCTTATTTCCAATTTTTTTACCAAGGACAGTTTCTCCTACGGCGGCACCTAATACAATTTGTGTTAGTGAATCCATTTATTTGTGTCGTAATATTCTAATTTGAATGGCCTTCTCTGATTGAATTTGCTCGGTTTTAGATGTTGAATAAATGGTCTGAGAAGTGCATTACTCAACTTGTTTCGGTGTTTGGCATAGAACTTCATTTCTACTGGCTGAGCCCCTACTCCACTTTTAATCTCCTCGGCAGTTCTTCCTATTCTAACGTATTGAACGCCCTTATCAATTCCATGTTTTACGAAATCATATAGCATTCTTTGATACACCGCAAAGTCTTGATTGTAATCGTAATTTAATCCAATAAAATTGCCATCAAGAGCATCATTGAGCAACGTCGCAGTGCTAAATCCAATCAGCTTTTGGTCCAAGTAATATCCCCTGAAAAAGAAATTGTCTCCCAACGATTTTTTCATGGCAAATAATGTACTACCATTTAACCGGCCAAAGCTAAAATTCGCTTTATCTACAATAGTGTTGTACAACTCATCTACCTGGTGTATGCTTTGGTCATCAGGGTCACCGTCAAAATCTATACAATCTAAACGCGTTGACTTACGAAGTACCTGAGTAGCTTTTGTTCTAAATTTAGAATTCATTGCTGCTAAATAGTCTTCAAATGATTTCCAAGATTCATCCAGTCTTAAAACCATATTCACGTCTATATTTACCTCACTAAAGCCACTTTCTTTGAATTTATTTGATCCCTTGATCGTTGCTGACCAAAACTCTTTAATCAGTGTTATAGCGATTTTATTCCCTTCTTTTTTTTCGCGTAAGTGTATTTCACCTAATGCTTTATTTACTGAATCACATGCGGTGTCCCAGTGCACATTCGGTGAAAAAAGAAAGCCGTTCTCTCCTGTAGCAAATGCATTTCCACAGATCAATAGCTTCATATCTATGGAATTGATTAGGTTCTCTGGCAGCACGCCTCCCACCCGTTCAGAAAGGGCTTTTACATTAATCTCATTTGGCGTAATGGGGATAATTTGGCAGTACGCTACCCCAACAAGATCCCTATCTATAGAGAAAAATTGAATGTAGTGGAATCGGGTATGTTCCAACCCTTCTTCTAATGCTTGTAAATAATTTCTGGTGAGATATACATTTTTGTCTCCAACAATTCTATCCCAATCACTACTTACTTGATGTATACTCGTGCAAAAAAGAGTACTACTATGGTCTACGGTACGCTGTACCGCTTTCTGTATTATAGTCAAGTTTTATTTTTTTAGTAACTTCTGTATATGACTATCTAAAACACCGAAGATCTTGTCTTTGTTTTCAGTCACATCATATACAACCTTTAGGTTTTGATCTATAACCAATACTTGTGGAAAGTGCTTTGTTAGACCTGTTTTCAGTTGATCGCTGTAGCCTTTTGCATTTACTACGTGCTGAAAATTGAAAGGAAAACGTTTTAGCGATTTGCTTACTGTTGCTTCATCCTCATCACTAAAAGCTATAAATCGAACTGTTTTATTGTCCTTATACTTTTCCACTAAATCATTGAGCTCTGGCACCTCACGTATACAGTCGCCACACCATGTGGCCCAAACACAAAGTACACTAACTCTCCCTCTCAAGGACTCGTGTGATATCTGCTCACCATCCAACGTGTCGAAACTAAACGCAGGAATGATTTTACCATTATTACTATTGCATGCGAAAAGCGACATTACAGCTAAAATATTTAGTATTTTCTTCATTAATAAGGTCCAATGGTATGACCATCCTAACGAACGACGTGATAAAATTCGACAAACAAGGATTGTTTTCGCCTCATGGATACTTCGCTCCTACTTTACTTTCTTAGAAGGTGTATTTCCCCATCCAAAAAGAACCATCTTGTTTGCTTTGGATTAGTGAACCTTACTTTATAGATATAAACGCCTTGTTGTACAGGCTCACCTTTGTAAGTTCCGTCCCATCTATTGTTTACGTCTGAGCTTTCAAATATGCGTTCTCCCCATCTATTGTATATTTCCATTTCCATCTTATTTACCCCTGCGGTAACTCCTGACAAACCAAAACGGTCGTTTAGTCCATCACCATTAGGAGTAAAAGAATTTGGGGTGTACACATATAAATCTGCATTAACATATATACGTTTTGTAGTATCGTGCTCACAGCCATTATCATCTGCTATATTTAGCGTTATTGAATAAGACCCTGAATCACTGAAATTATGAGCTACAAGGGAGCCACTATATGAAGAACCGTCACTTATCTCCCACTCCCATTTAGTTGCATCCCCTTTTGAACTGTCTTTGAATTCGACAAACTCCGTAAGTGTGCTTGGTTCCGTTGGAGAATATGTAAAGTCTGCCACTGGGTTTTCAAATACCCTAATGGTGTTAGATAGCCTTACGCTATCTACGCAACCTTGGTCACTCTCTCCTATCACTTTTATGGAATATGTACCCGGTATGGCGTACGTATGTGACGAATCATTGGTAGTAGTACTGCTGCCGTCGCCCCATTGGTACGTAAATGAACGTATAGAGCCTTTTACTATAGTAGATGCACTTTGGGCTGATACGTCTAACGGAACGCAACCGCTGTCTACAGATGAAGTGAACGATAGAACTGGAAGTGGGTGAACAGCGACTGTATTATTTAACGTATCTCTGCATCCATTATCGCTTTCTACAATTAGCTCTACCGCATAACTGCCATCAGTAGCAAAAAGCGGGTTTATAGAAGCAGTTGTGTACACGGCGCCATCTACTAACCAAAATAAGTTATCTACTGTACCAGTAGCTACGCTAGACGTACTAGTGAGGGTATTGTTATCACCAAGGCACATGCTGGTAGCAGTATACGAACTAAGTGGTACAGGATGAACCAACGCAAGTTTCTGAATACTATCTGTACATCCATTGTCGCCAGAAACGACCAATTTTATAGTTCTATTTCCAAACACGCCACTCGTTATTGTCGGGTTTTGATCTGATGAAATAAGTGTGTTATCACTGAACCAGGTGTACTCTTTTATGACCGCCGGTGCAGCCATCGTACTATTTTCGATAGGCTCTATGAACTGACCTTCACAAATGCCGCTTACAAAGAAATTTGGACTTGGTTTAGGTTTAGTGATAAAGCTGTCCGTTTGAGAAAGTAAACAGCCGTTTTTCGTAACCACATTCAATGTAACTATAGTTTTTCCTACCACACCGTATAGAGCTCTCACTTCAGGGCGTGCAGATAACATGCTGCCATACTTCCACGAATACGTATTAAAACTGTCTAAACCTCGAACGGTATCTGCTGTAATTACGAGACTATCGTTTTCACAAATATCTTTTACATTTAGTCGGGTAATCTCCGGAAACGTAATTAACACTTGTATTGTTGTGTCAGTCACACATCCCTCATCTGTGGTTATAGCAAGGTTTACATTTTTTGTACCCCCTGAAGCAAACACATTTTTAGGGTCTCTATCTGAAGAGACATTTCCATCTCCGAAAATCCAAGATGAGGTGAATGAACCTACAGACACCTTTGTATCGTTTATAAACAAAGTACTATCTCCCAAGCAAGAATTCTTAGAATAGAAATCAGGTGAGGCTAGTGGATGTATCTGTATAGTTTGAGTTAACGTATCTCTACAGAAACTATCTTGTTCCATAACCAGGGAAATATCATACGATGAAACGGTATTAAAAGTATCTGTATAATTGAAGGTACTGGCAAATCGATTTACATCTGACGTGTACCAGAAAGTATCTGTAAATGACCCGCCGTCCAAGATGGTGGTATTTCTGAAGTTCTGTCCAAAACCAAGACATGTATCGTTGTATGTGAAATCAACTTTAAATTTCGGATATTTATAAAAGCTCTTTTGAATCGTATTCGTACAACCACTATCTGATGTAATCGTTAGATCCACATAGTGCCGACCTGAATCTGCGAAAAACACTGTTGGACTAGAGTCTGGACTAAATGTTCCACCACTAAAACCATTACTAAAATCCCACATCCACTTGTTTATAATACCTGAAGATACGGTCGAATTACTTACGAGTTTGAGACTATCAAAAAAACATATATCAGAAACCTGAAAATCTACGACGGGTATCGGACTAACCACCAAGGAGTCTAAAAGAGTGTCACTACATTGATTGTTCGTGAAAACCACCATACTAATCTCAAACGTACCTGAGGTGTCAAATAGATTGGAAAAACTATTACCATATTTCAAACCAGGCTGTCCTTGAAGACTCCAAATAGACACAAGCTTTGTGTCTGGGGACGGCATTATGCTCTTGTCTGTAAAAGTAGCTTTTAGACCATCGCACAAATTAGATGTTGCAATACGTGCTTCTGGTAGACCATATACCGCTACGTCTATAAAGGCAGAATCATACAATGAACATCCATCAAAAGATGGCTTATAGGTATATAGTCTGACCTGATAAGTACCTGTGTCCTTAAATACATGTGATGGATTCTGGACTGAATCTATCGAACCGTCACCAAAATCCCATTCCCATTTCACAACTGCATATTCTGCAGATCCTTTAAAGCTGGTTAATCTTCCAATACAACTGGTTACTTTGTTGTTTTGTGTACTATTGGCCACTTCTGCTTTCGAAGTTAAACTCTTTACACTTGCTCCAGCAGCATAACCATAACTCTCGTACTCCCCTTCACCATAAGCAGTCGCAATAAATCCTTCATTGGCGGTTAGCCTGTGATTACCACTTTTTACAGCTATTCGAGCATAGCTATAAAAAGGATTGTTTGGTACGGAAGAAAAGGAAGCTGTGGCACCATCTACTCTAAACGAGCCAGTGGCAAAAGTAGGCATCACCACATTGATGTAATGGTTATCTATATCATAGTAACGACTACTGTATACGGTAATATCCTTCAACGTTTGTTCTAAAGGGTTTAAGACCGTCATTGAGGGATCGCCAGTTCTATTCCCACCACCATCACACCGAGCTGTTCTTTGATACTGGACAGCCATGATTGGTTTACTACTCTGACAACTTCTAACTCCCGGCTCATTATCAATCTGAGCAAAATCACCCTTATTGACATAAAATATATCTGGAGCTCCCCCAGTGGCCTTATAAACAACTATTTCTGTATTGTCTTCTTTGGCAATGAATCTAAAATCATCCCCATTTCTACCCAATGCGGGTACCAGAATAAATCTTTTACCCCAAGAATTGGTCGGATACATCTGCTCATATAGGTTGTCCCCTGAATTAAAACTAAAACGGCTAGAACAGTTGCTACCCACGCGAGCATACGAACTTCCGGTGAACACCGCAATTTTTCTGCAGTTTGCTGTGGCACCAGTGTCAATAACCTCAAATGACGTCCCAGTTACATCGTCAGACGAAGATGCACCAAACCCATAACCTTGGTAAATTTCTCCTTTATTCAATGTCACTGTGTATGGCGTATTTGCAGGGAGAAAGCCTGTGCTCGATGTTGCACTACCCTTTTGGATCGCTATTTTAGGTGATATTTTTACTACAGTTTTGTCTTGAGTAGATACAATTAAGAAAGTACTTCTACCTCTTGTGTTACTCGCTGAACTTTGATAATAGGAAGCAGCAAAATATTCTTTACCCAAGGTTTTAGTTGGTAAAACCAAGGTTGCATCTGATTGATTACCGAGGTACTGGTGAGCATACACCACAATGTCGTCCTGTGACACTATTTTTACTCCTTTCGGCGTGATACAATTTGAGCAACCGTTGTAGGCCACAGAACTAGGAATGGTGACTATGGTAAGGTTGTTGGCACTTACTGTAAATGACTTTGACCAACTCTCACCTGGTACACTGACTGTTCCGCTTGTGTTAGAGTCAGACGTAATATACAATGAGTGGCCAGCACTTGTTCCTTCGTAATGAAACATAAATCCAACCCAGAACTCCTTTCCTTTGTTAGATTTAGACTGAGCCATAGCTGAAATACTCAAGCTTGCGCAAGCTAAAAGAAAAACTAGAGTTTTGAAAAAATGTAAAGTTGGGAATAATGGTCGCATGATCGTAGAAGCGTTAGTTACTACAAAATAAAGCTTAATATTATGTAACTCCAATGTCAGGTTTTACACATTTTTCCAAAATGCAGGAGTCAAAATAATGAGCACAGTAAATAATTCCAATCTGCCCAAGAGCATAAGAAACGACAGAAACAGTTTTGCCCCATCCGAAAAAAAGGAAAAATTTTGTGTAGGATCAACATCTCCGATACCCGGGCCAATGTTTCCTAAACAAGCAATACTTGCGCCTGCAGACGTCACAATGTCATGCCCAAAAGCAGTGAGCACAAGTGCTCCTATAATGAACACAAATAAATATATAAAAAAGAAAGCCAGAACGTTATAAACCGTTTTCTGCTCTACACTTTTTCCGTTGATTCTCACTGGTATAATACCTCTAGGATGCAGCAATCGTTTAAACTCTATATATCCATTTTTTAAAATAATAAGATGCCTAAGGATTTTTAAGCCGCCAGAGGTGGATCCTGCGCTACCACCTGTAAACATCAAAAACAGAATAAGCATATAGGCAAATGGAGCCCATGCCGCATAGTTTGAAGTTGAAAACCCTGTAGTTGTGACGATGGTCACCACCTGAAATATAGCGTGCCTAAAACTCTCTTCCCAACCTCGGTCTGTACTACCCCACAACACGGCTGTGATGGCCACTGTAAAAACCAATACAATGCCCAAATAGGTTTTAAACTCTTCGTTATCTACAATCTTATGGAACACTCCTTTTACGATAAAATAGAGCATACTGAAATTGATACCACCAACCAACATAAATGTTGTTATTATGTACTCAATTTGGGGCGAATTAAATGCAGCTATACTGGCATTTTTTGTGCTAAAACCGCCTGTACTCATTGTAGTAAACGAATGGTTTGTTGCATCTAACCAACTCATCCCTGCTAGTCTCAACAATACCGCTTCAAAAGCGGTAAGTAATACATAGATAATCCACAGTCTTTTGGCAGTATCCGTTATTTTAGGATGAATTTTTCCACTACTCGGACCCGGAGCTTCAGCCATGAACAACTCCACACCCCCAACACCAAAAAGAGGTAATAAGGCAATAGTAAGTACGATTATTCCCATCCCACCTATCCATTGCGTCATACTACGCCACAGCATTAGACCAGCAGGTAAGGACTCTATATCATTGAGTATAGAGGCTCCCGTTGTCGTATATCCACTGAAAGTTTCGAAAATAGCAGAAGGAACACTGGTAATAGCACCATTTAGCAAAAATGGTACGGCTCCAGTGAGCCCTAGTATTATCCAACCAAAGGTAACTACAAGATACCCATCTCTCTTCGATAACTCTCTCCTTGTTTTGCGTGTCAGAAACCAAATCGCTGCACCTAAATTTGCACTGATTGCTGCCGAAATTAGAATGTCATTAAAATCACCTGATTCTTGGACCCAACTTACGGGCAATATACTGGCCATAAATATCCCATTAAGAATCATCAAAAGACCCAAAATATGAAATATAGCTCTGAAGTGAAACATCCTTTTAGCTGAAATGCTCTAGTGTCTTTTTAATGCACGACGGCAAAGCAAAGATGACAACCTTATCATTGGCTCTTATTTGAAAATCTGGTTCGGCAATCCACGTTCCGTTATTCCGAATAATTCCACCTATGGTAGCATCTTTGGGCAGTTGCATATCTCCAATAGTTACTTTTGTAGCTTTGGCATTTTCACCGACGTGGATTTCTATAACCTCCGCATCTAACCCGTGAATACCCGCAATATTGATTATGTCTGCCTGTCTTACATACCGAAATATGTTGTTTGCCGCAATTAGTTTTTTATTTATAAGTGTATCAATACCAATAGTTTGCGACAAATTAATGTAATCCATATTTTCTACCATTGCAATCGTTTTTTCGACACCATGATTTTTGGCGACCAAACAACTCATTATGTTGGTTTCAGAATTTCCAGTCACTGCAATAAACGCATCCATATCTGATATGTTCTCATCTTCCAACAAGTGTACATCATGACCGTCATCATTTATGATGAGTGTTTCGGGTAAATCATCTGCTAGCTCATTGCATCTTTCTGTATTGGATTCTATGAGTTTAACATTTTTCTTTCGACTGATTTTTTTGGCAGTATTGTATCCCACATTACCACCTCCCATTATCATTACATTTTTTACCGCGTGTTTGGTCTTTCCGGAGACCTCTCTAATCTGCTCTATACCGGCAGGCAAGCACAAGAAAAACACATGGTCATTTTCTTGATAAACAAACTCATCATCTGGGATGATGGGTTCCCCACTTCGCTCTATGGCTATGGTCTTGTAATACTTTTCTTTATTGTACTCTTTACAAGCATTTACACTCTTATTTATTAGTTTACTTTCTTTTTGTAGGTAAACCCCCAAGAGCGTTAGTTTACCAAATTCGAAATCAAAAGCGTTGCTGAATGAAGATCGTCGTAATAGTCTAATGATTTCTTTTGATGCCAGATCTTCTGGGCTAATGATTACATCAATACCCATTCCTGCTAGGTCAAGTCTGTCTCGTAGCTTTAAAAATTCTGAATTGTTTACGCGTGCGATTGTTT
This sequence comes from uncultured Bacteroidota bacterium, assembly GCA_913054375.1. Classification (GTDB taxonomy): domain Bacteria; phylum Bacteroidota; class Bacteroidia; order NS11-12g; family UBA9320; genus UBA9320. Next base: position 6,927 of record CAJXIQ010000031.1, on the reverse strand, counting down.
TTTTAGCACCCAACTGTTTTCCTAAAGTAGCAATAGTTAGGTTTGTGGTTTCTGAGGATGTTACCGCTATTAGTAAATCTGCATCTGATATTCCTGCCTTGTCAAGTATACTCAAAGAATACGCACTGCCATGTACTGTAAGTAAATCCATTTCTGAATCTGCACGGTGCAAAACTTTAGCTCGTGTATCAATCAACACGATAGAATGTGACTCCTTGGTGAGTAACCTCGCAAGGTGATACCCTACTTCTCCGCCGCCAGCAATTAATATTTTCATAAAAGCAATGCAAATGTATAGTTATTAAAATCGTAAAAAACAGAGGATTCCCAACAATTAATGTACTCCGATGTCACTGCTGTGGTTATTGTAGGACCTATCGGCCAAAATATTACTGGTAAAGCCAATAATCGGGATTAGCTTAATTCGTGTTGTGACCTAAAACTGCTATGTTGTATCGATTACAGCCATTACAGCTCTTGCAGAGGCTATTTGCTTCCTTACTCCATCCTTTACCACAAATACTTTGCCCGTGGTGAACACCATTTTTTTTCCTGACTTCTCTACCTCACCAATAGCGATTATTGTTTCTCCGTCACCAGGATGCAAGTAATCAACACTGATATTTGCAGTTACAACACCTTTATCTATTGGCATAAGCGTATATGCTGCAAAACCCATAACTATATCCAATATTGTTGCAGAGACACCGCCGTGTAAAAATCCATATTGCTGCAAGTGTATTTGTTCAAGGGACATTTCTCCTACTATCTTGCCCGCAGTTATCTCGGACAAATCAAAACCAATGTGATGCATAAAGTGCTGACCACTTAAACGCTTTCTTATTTTGTTTTTGAAATTCGGGTCTTTAGATTGAAACTTGTTCATTTATTGGGCAAATATACTACGGAACACTGGCGTGTCAAGGGGCATATCCTACTATAACTCCAACCGTATTTTGGGTTGAATAAGTAAAAACAAATCCTACAAACTATTCTATTAAAAGGTCAGTTCTTCGTATGCTCCTCTCAGTTCTCCATGCGCATGTTTCTGGCCAAGTCGTTTGGTTATGGTTAAGCCTTGTTCGTATGTTTTCTCTGCTTTGCCGTCTTCACCTATACGTTCGTACAGTTTACCTAAATGGTAGTATGTGGCAAAATAATCAGGTTGCTTTGCAACAAGAACAAGGTATAGCGATAGTGCGTCTTCATCATTACCAAGAGACACATACTCTGTTGCAAGAGCATAGAGCAAAAAAGCGTCATCTGGTGTCTCATTTAAAAAGGTTTTAATCTGTTCTATTCTGGCGTTGGTTGACATCTTTTTTGGCTATTTATCCGTACTTTTGTGGTCCAATTTTAATACAATTTTTTAGAATGAAAATATTAGTATGCGTGAGTGTAGTGCCAGACACTACTACCAAAATCACTTTTACCGATGGAGATACAAAGTTTAACAAGGCTGGTGTTCAGTTCATAATAAACCCATATGATGAACTAGCGCTAACGCGAGCATTAGAACTAACTGAGTCAAGCGGAGGCACTGTTACTGTAATTACAGTGGGTACAGCTGATGCTGACCCTATCATACGAAAAGCTTTAGCTATGGGTGCTGGTGATGCTATTCGCGTAGACGGCGATGCCAAAGATGGGATGTACGTTGCAGCTCAAATAGCCGAACAGGCACACATAGGAGAATACAATATGGTACTTACTGGCCGCGAGTCTATTGACTACAACGGAGGACAAGTCCAAGGTCTGGTAGCCGAGATGCTAGAATGGCCACTAATAAATGTTGCAACGTCTATTGATGTATCGGGCGATACAGTGACGGCTACACGGGATATTGATGGAGGCAGAGAAACGGTATCTGCATCACTTCCTTGCGTGGTGAGTGCACAGAAAGACCTGTGTGAGCCACGCATACCTAACATGAGGGGCATCATGCAAGCGCGCAGCAAACCCTTAAGCGTTGTTACAGCAACAGAAAAGTACGACTACACAAGCGTGGTAAAGTATGAACTACCACCAGTAAAAGGCGGCGTGAAGATGATAGATGCGGCAGATGCAGAGCAATTAATAGATATATTACACAACGAAGAAAAATTATTTTAGAAGATGGCAGTAATAGTATACGCAGAGAGCGATAACGGACTTTATAAAAAATCAAGTTTTGAAGCCGTAACCTACGGAAAGGACTTGGCAAATAAACTGGGAACTACTTGTCTAGCTGTTTCAATAGGAAACAAAGGAGACGAAAACTTAGGGACCTTTGGTGCAGATAAGCACATGCACATAGATAGCGACGCTTTGGCTACTTTCAATCCACAAGCATATGCCAAAGTACTCAGTGAAGTCACTGAAATGAACGATGGAAGTGTTTTGGTGCTATCTCAAACTTATAACGGAAAATCAATTGCTCCTCTTAGCGCAGTAAAACAAAATGCCGCACTGGTAACAGGAATAATAGACATGGCAGAAACAGATGGGGACTTTACAGTAAAGAAAACTACTTTTTCAAGTAAAGCTATTGCACACGTTCGCATTAATCAAGCTAATAAAGTACTTACTGTAGTGCCAAACTCTTACAAAATATCAAAAGATGGCAACGATATAAGTGTAGAAGAAGTATCTACATCTACAGCAGATGGAGATGTAAATAGTACTATTGTTTCTACCAATAAAGAAACAGGCAAAGTGCCCTTGACGGAAGCAGAACTCGTAATATCTGCCGGCAGGGGACTAAAAGGGCCAGAAAACTGGAACTTGGTAGAAGATTTGGCAGATGCACTCGGTGCTGCAACAGCATGCAGTAAGCCAGTAAGTGACATGGAATGGAGACCCCACAGTGAACACGTTGGACAGACAGGAATCACAATAGTGCCCAATTTGTATATTGCAGCAGGTATCTCCGGAGCTATACAACATCTTGCAGGTGTGAGCAGTAGTAAGGTGATTTGTGTTATAAATACTGACCCTGAAGCTCCTTTTTTCAAAGCTGCAGACTATGGAATTGTGGGAGACGCATTCGAAGTATTACCCAAATTGCTCAAAAGAGTAAAAGAAGTAAAAGGCCAGGCCTAACTCTTGATATTCTAGTATGGACGAAAAAATACAATTGAATATTATCGGTCTCACCGCCGGTCATTCTCAACGCAATAGCTACACACTGATACTTGGTGAAGAAGAAGGTTTGCTGAAGCTGCCTATTGTAATCGGAAGCTATGAGGCACAGTCTATCGCATTGGTCATAGAGGGCCTATCTCCGCAGCGTCCACTAACACACGACCTCATGTTTGAAACAATGGTCAAGTTTGGTATCGAGATTAAAGAGGTAGTTATTGACAATTTAAAAGAAGGAGTTTTTTACGCTAAACTAATAACCGTACAAAACGGAGTGGAACACGCTATTGACTCGCGTACGAGCGACGCCATTGCACTTGCGCTACGAGCAAAATGCGAAATCTACACTTACAAAAATATTCTGAATGATGCAGGAGTCGAATATGAAAATCAGGAGGGTGATTTAGACGAGCCTAGCCATATAGCAGAAGAAAAAGTAAAACCACCAGAAGCAAATAGCTTGAGTGCTATGACCGTTGATCAGCTAAATAAAGAGCTAGAAAAAGCTATTCAGGTAGAAGATTACGACCGTGCGGCAATCGTACGTGATGAAATAAACACACGTTCGTAGAACTACCCGAGACGTTTGTACGCCTGCCTACTATTCTATGACTACCTTGTAATTAGCCAATATGCCATTTGGTTGCGCCACACGCAGTAAATAAACACCTGTGCTCAATGTTTTGGTATCAATTTGTACATTACCCGAGGCTGTCGATTTTGATAACACTCGGCCCGTCAGGGATTGAAGCTCATAGGTGAACGTAACACTGCTTTGAGGTGCGATACGTATAAAGTCATTTGCGGGATTGGGATATACTTTCCAATTTGCCCTTGCGAGTGCTTCTACACTTATTTTATCTTCTTTGGTACCGTAAATATAGCTTGACACACCAGAACGTTGTGATCTATTAAAATTATAAGTAGCTGTAACAAAATTGCTCAGTGTTACTGCATCAATAATTTTAACATCGTCTATATACCAACCTTCCGCCCGAGCACCACCGTCACTCACCATTCTGAATCGAATATCAATTGACTGACCCGCATACAAGCTCAAATCTATTGTAGAACGGATGAACGTATCGCTGTTACCTGTAAACGCGTTTCTGCCAGAAATCGCACTTGCAGGATTAATTTGAATCTCATCATTGTAACCGTTTTCTATAAAAAATGGTCTAGCGTCTGTCCAAGCACCCCCTACGCCTATTTCCACTACACCACCATCCCAAGTTTTTTCTGTAATGTACCAATGAGAGAAGCTTAACACAGGGTTAGTTATATCCGTCAAATCCAATGATCTGGAAAGAATGTAATCACTCTGAAACTCTTCGTTCAATGCGTACCAACTGTTTGATCCACTATTTTTCCTGGCAGAAGTAATAACAAACCCATTAGCTCCGGCCGCAGCGTTTGTCAACCAATTATTTCTTCCATTTTCTATATCATCTTCAAAAACAACCGAAGTCGATTCGTTGAAATTTGGGACTACAGTATACGTGCATATCAATGAATCGTTTGGTTTCAACGAGTCAATGGTATAGGTGAGTATCCCATCAGCAAAAGTAGCTCCGCAACTCAAGCTTGAAATATCTAGGGTAACGTTGTCATCTAAAGTATCCCGTAAGATGATGTTTTGGATCGTACGTTGAGTTTTATTAGCTGCACTAATACTGTACGTCAAACTACTATCTGTATCGGCCTCTCGCGGCGCTGTTTTGGATAACACTATATCTTGCAGTAGGTACTCAGGGATGCTAAAGTCCTCCTTGCCGTCAGATCTGCTATCACTGCTGCCTTGATCTGCATCTGCTCCCAAACCTCTTCTTGCGAAAACTTGCCAAATGAGCAGTTCATTTTCACCATTGTTATTGAGCGCATCTGCTTGTAAAATGGCATCTCTGGCGTCCTCAAACCCCGGGTTACACTTTTGCAATTTGAGCGCATCTATAACTAGCTGAATAACTATGTTATTACCGCCTGTTCCTCGATAGATATCCGCATCATAACCATACTTACCGATCATTGCCCAGTATAGATCCCACAACATACTGCACCATACACTGCCTACTCCGTGAGGCACAGAGAAAGTCTTGATTTTATCATATGTATACGGACTATTCGTTATGCTCGTAGAGTATGGGTATGGTCGTATGCCTCCTCCGGTTGTAGCCTCATTGCTAACGTATGTTCCTATTCCCCGAGAATCCGTTCCAGAGTCACCAGGTTTGTGCGTCATAACCAAACCAAAAAAATCACTCCATCCCTCACCCATTTGCTCTTCATTGCTAAGGCAATTGCTAGAGGCAGGACCTCCAGTTAGTCTATTACTTATTCCATGGCCAAACTCGTGCGCTATTACACCATTATCAAAATCTGAGTCGAATGTACTGGCAGTGACCGTGCTGGAGTCATATAAACTTACAGTTACCACTTGTGTAGCTAATACGTTTTTTAAAGCCATCCCATCTGTATTTCCAATTATCAGACTTGGTATGGTGATCGTATTGTCGGTACCTCCCATTAGTCTAGGAGTATTATCATCACTGTATATAACCACGGCAATAGCTCCCGCATTTTGCGCATTTTTAACTTTTTCAGTAAAATTACAACCTCTTCGTTCGACAAAAGCGATGTTACCGTTCACTGCCATAGCATTGGTTAATGGCTGGCATCCTTTGTCAGGTTCCAAAGATCCATCTTGCACAAGCACTAGTTTACCAGTGATAGGTGTTCCCGTTAGCCGTGGTCCGAAGGATGCTACGTTACTGCTTTTTTTACCCTCAATACTGGTAGGAGTATTTACCTGAAAATAGTCGCTGGGAGCAGCAGCATTCCACAAAAACATCTGCATTCTTGGGTTTACACCATCTGGCGGAGTGGCCATGTTTGCATTGTTTGTACCACTACCGTCTTGTGCATCTGCATTTACATGATCATTTCCTAATCCACCGTTTCCGTAATTGTTTACTTGAAAGTTTCCAGACTGCTCATCAAAACCATAATGCCACCAGACATCATGGAGAATGTTATTCCAATAAAACAGGTTTATGATAGATGCATCTGTATATAATGCTGCACTTTTATTTTTATCAAAAGCACTACTAAACGTGAGTGTGCTGCCTCCATCAGGGCTGTTACCAGGAGCATTGTCATCGTCTTTATCTTCACTTGCGTAAACATTATTACCTCTCGTTATGCTATACTCAGGCCCTGTTGCACCATTTATATCGTGCCACCCAAAAGGAGAAGCGTCTGCGTCATCTGGATCTATTTCAATGCTACGTACGCCATGGTTGGGACTTTCTAAAGGCATTGCAAATACGTTGTAAGATGAGCTTCCAGACTTTTTATCTTTGGAGTTTATCCCTGTCTGTATGGGAGCATAAGGAAGATGTGTAGCATTTGCCTGATCAAATGAATGTAGCTGACAAGAAACAACCCAGTCGTTCTGGCTCAGTAGTGCACCATTACTGGCATCTATTCGGGTATTAAACCAGTGCTTGTGATCTATATCATAAATGGACACGTTGTATGCAGGTACCACAACTCTTCCTACGAGTACCCAAAGTTTTTGCAATTTGATTATTTCATCTGACATGGAAGTATTGCGCAACTCATAGAAACCTGTGGATGGTTCTTTTACGTCTTCACTAGCTACTTTCGTTTTAGATTTCACCATAACATTGAGCGCATCCAAAGCAGATAGACCAAAATGTTCTGATGGAATTAGGGTCTTAATGTTTACAATAAATTTCTGGTTCACCTCCAGAACTTCCTCTTCATAAATGGTCATTACAAAATTTG
>CAJXIQ010000030.1 GCA_913054375.1 uncultured Bacteroidota bacterium | reverse complement strand
CAACTACTGTTGTGCAGTATTTATTCTTAACAGCCGCAGTTCTATTGGTAAGCGTACCTTCTTTAGCAGCTGTTATCATATCGCTAAAAGACTCATCCAATCGTGGTATGACAACTTCAGTCTCCGGGTCACCCATGCGCACATTGTATTCAATGACAAACGGGTTGCCGTTTACTGCAATTAGTCCAAAAAAGACAAATCCTCTAAAATTAAGATTCTGATTTTTGAGACCTGCAATAGTGGGTTCCACTACCTGCTGTATGGTCTTTTGTCTTAAAACTTCATCATAAAACGGCACGGGAGACACTGCTCCCATTCCGCCCGTATTTAACCCTACATCGCCCTCTCCTATTCTTTTATAGTCCTTAGCCTCCGGCAGAATAACGTACTTTTCTCCGTCTGTTAAAGCAAATACACTGAACTCTATTCCATCTAAAAACGCTTCAATAACGACTGTATGCGAGGCATTACCAAATTTCTTGTCAACCAACATCTCCTTTAGTGCGGTTTTTGCTTCGCTAAGATCATTCAAAATAAGAACTCCTTTACCGGCTGCCAGACCATCTGCTTTGAGTACATACGGTGCCCTTAAACCATCTAAAAACGCGTACCCATCTACCAAGTTGTCATGGGTAAAAGACTGGTAAGCGGCCGTTGGTATGTTCTCTTTCGCCATAAACTCCTTGGCAAAGGACTTACTGCTTTCCAATTGGCCAGCATATTGATCTGGAGAAAATACATAGATATGCTCCGTATCTGCATTTGCCTCAAAAAAATCACGTACACCTTGAGCAATAGCGTCTTCACTACCCGGCAGTATGGTATCAATATTATTTGCCAAGGCAAATTCTCTCAAGCTACCAAAGTCGGTAAATTTACAGTCTACATTTGTTCCGCATTGCATTGTCCCGCCATTTCCAGGTGCTATGAAGATGTTTTCCTTTCCTATCTCACCACTTAATTTCCAAGCGATAGTGTGCTCTCTGGCTCCCGATCCGAGTATTAGTATACGCATAGTTTTATTACAAGTTCAAAGCAACGTATTTTTTTTGACTAAATGTTATCTTAAAACCGAATCGTGGGTAAAATATGGAGTCTTTTTATGATAATAAAACATGCCAATAATTCTGCTCAAAAATGAGAAATATCCGTACATTTGGCCGTTAGATATAGGTTTGTGTGCATTTAGAAAAACAGAAACGCATTCGTATATAAAAAGCACCTATAAAAATAGACAAAAGGACCATCCAGAAGATAGATTGGCACACTTTTAGACGAATACACCACAAATAATTAAGATGATTAATTCTATAGTAAGTAATATACAAAAGCTTTTTGGAAACAAAGCAGATAAGGACGTGAAGGCACTGCAGCCTTATGTGGGGCTAATACATGCAGAATATGAAAAGCTACAGGGTCTAGACAATGACCAGCTACGAGCTAAAACTGCAGCGTTTAAACAAAGAGTTAACGACTATTTGGCAGAGTTGGATCAGGAGATTGCTGACTTAAAGACTGAAATAGCAAACACTACCATACACGAGATAGATAAGCGAGAAGATGCCTATGACAAAATTGATGATCTAGAAAAGGATCGTGATGAGCTACTGGAAGAGATATTGGAAGAACTACTTCCTGAGGCTTTTGCTGTGGTAAAAGAGACCGCACGTAGATTTACGGAAAATGATAAGGTTACGGCAACAGCTACAGATTTTGATAGAGACCTAGCCGCAGTAAAACCCCACATAAATATAACGGGAAGCAATGTGAGTTACGACACATCTTGGGACGCTGCTGGGCAGGAAGTAACATGGAATATGATACACTATGATGTGCAGCTAGTAGGCGGTGTTGTATTGCACCAAGGAAAAATTGCTGAAATGATGACAGGTGAGGGTAAAACGCTCGTTTCTACACTACCTGCTTATCTAAATGCACTTGGTCAAAGAGGTGTGCACATCGTAACGGTGAACGACTACCTTGCTCGAAGAGATGCAGAGTGGAATGCTCCTATATTTCAGTTTCATGGATTAAAAGTAGATTGTTTGGACTATTATAGACCTCACTCTCCAGAGAGAAAAGATGCATACCTGGCAGATATTACGTATGGAACAAACAATGAGTTTGGTTTCGACTATCTGAGAGACAATATGGCTCACAGCCCAAGTGAGCAGGTCCAACAGAAACATCACTTTGCGATGATCGATGAGGTCGACTCTGTGCTTATTGATGATGCTCGTACACCACTTATTATTAGTGGGCCTACTCCCAAAGGAGACATACACGAATTCAACGAATTAAAGCCCAAAATACAAAAACTAGTAGACGCCCAAAAGAGCTACTTAAACACTGCTTTGTCAGATGCCAAAAAAATGGTAAAAGAAGGCAAGACAAACGAGAAAGAAGCAGGACTCCTATTATTTAGATGTTACCGAGGTTTCCCAAAAAATAAACCATTGATAAAATACCTTGGAGAACAAGGTATGAAGGCAATGATGACCAAAGCAGAAAACTTCTACTTGCAAGACCAACAAAAAGAAATGCACGTTGTAGATGCTGAATTATACTTCACCATAGATGAAAAAAACAATCAGATAGAACTTACAGATAAAGGGATAGACTTGATCACTGATAATAGTGATGACAAAGACTTCTTTGTTATGCCAGATGTAGGAGCTCACATAGCTGACTTAGAAAAAACGACGCTCTCTGAGGAAGAAAAGCAAAAGCAAAAAGATGATTTGATGCGTGACTTCTCGGTAAAATCGGAACGTATACACAGTATCAATCAATTATTAAAAGCATATGCTATGTTTGAAAAAGACGTAGAATACATACTGCAAGATGGTAAAGTTAAAATCGTTGATGAACAAACCGGTCGTGTAATGGACGGAAGAAGATACTCCGATGGCCTACATCAGGCAATAGAAGCTAAAGAAAATGTAAAAGTAGAAGCTGCCACACAAACGTTTGCAACAGTTACACTTCAAAATTTCTTTAGAATGTACCATAAGCTTAGTGGTATGACAGGTACTGCGGAAACAGAAGCAGGCGAGCTTTGGGAAATATACAAACTAGACGTAGTAGTAATCCCTACCAACAGACCTATCCTGAGAAAAGACGAAGACGACTTAGTATACAAAACTGTTCGTGAAAAATTTAATGCAGTAGCGGAAGAAATAATTCGCTTGCAAGCAGAAGGAAGACCGGTACTAGTAGGAACAACCTCTGTAGAGATCAGTGAGCTGCTCAGTAGAATGCTCAATATGCGTAAAATAAAACACAATGTACTCAACGCAAAACAGCACCAACGTGAGGCCGATATTGTGCAAGAAGCTGGTCAACCAGGCTCTATAACGCTAGCAACCAATATGGCTGGTCGTGGTACGGATATCAAACTAGGCAAAGGAGTAAAAGAAGCAGGTGGTCTGGCTATAATAGGTACAGAACGCCACGATAGTAGACGTGTAGATAGACAGCTTAGAGGAAGAGCAGGACGACAAGGAGATCCTGGATCTTCTCAGTTCTTTGTCTCGCTAGAAGATAATCTTATGAGACTTTTTGGATCTGACAGAGTATCTAAGGTGATGGATAAGTTTGGGTATGAAGAAGGTGAAGTAATACAGCACTCTATGATTTCTAAGACCATAGAGCGTTCGCAGAAAAAAGTAGAACAGAACAACTTCGGTATTCGAAAAAGACTACTCGAGTACGATGATGTAATGAATAAGCAACGTGTGGTAATATACTCACGTAGAAGAAATGCACTATACGGAGATCGTCTATCTTTAGATATCAATAATGCTTTGTACGACTGGGTAGAAGAAACGGTTACTAGTTTCAAAGACACCAATGACTACGAAGGTTTCAAAATGGAAGTACTTCGACACGTTGCGGTAGATCCTAGTATGACACAAGAAGATTTTGATGCTGTAAAGTCACCAGAACTTACACAACAGATATTTGACATGATGCTTTCTGCGTATGAGCGTAAGAACAACGATATCATTGAGAGAGCTCTGGTTGTCTTCAAAAACATTCACAAAGACCGAGGAGCAGAAGTTAAAAACATCCTAGTACCATTCTCTGATGGTAAGAAAGCCATTAATGTGTCTGTAAACCTTGAGAAAGCAATAGCCACTGAAGGGCAAGAAATTATCAATTCCTTTGAGAGATATGTAGCTTTAGCAAGTATAGACGAGCATTGGAAAGAGCACTTGCGTGAGCTGGATGACTTGAAACAAACAAGTAACAATGCATCTATTGAGCAAAAAGATCCATTACTTATTTACAAGTTGGAATCGTTTAACCTCTTCCAATCCATGATTGGTAATTTAAATGCAGAGATTGTGTCCTTACTATTCAAAGGAAATATAGCGGTAGAGCCTAACGATGATATGCAAGTAGCTAAGGAACGAAAGCGTCAGGACATGAGCAAAATGCGTACAAGTAGAGCCGCAGAAGCAATGGTAACTGGTGAAGAAAACCGCGAAAACAGTAAACCAAAGGAAACACCTGTACCCGTGCGAGTAGAGCAGAAAGTAGGTAGAAATGACGACTGTCCGTGCGGTAGTGGTAAAAAATACAAAAAATGCCATGGTAAAAATACATAGAATTTTAGTTGTACTTTGTTTAGTAACGTCTGCCAGTAGCGTAAATGCACAAATAACAATTAAGGTAGATGAAAAAATAAACGAGCAGCTTCGTATGAAGAATGCTTCTATCGATTCTACTCAAATATCTGGATTTCGTATTCAAATCGCGTTTAGTAGAGACAGGAATAACGTAATTAGTTCTGAATCAAAATTCATCAATCAGTTTCCGCAGTATCAGTCTAGGGTATATACCCTTTACCAACAACCATACTGGAAAGTACGTGTTGGCGATTATTACAGAGAAATTAACGCACAAAAGATGTTAAAAGACGTACGGGAATATTTCCCAAATGCCTTTTTAGTAAAAGATAATATACGAAGGCCGTTGGTACAAGAATAAATCTATGAGTGAGGTAAGAATAGTCAATTCAGAATCAGAAATTGGAGCTGGAACACGAGGAGCAAGCTTGGGCGTAAGCGCCATAAAAATAGCTTCAATAAGACAAGGGAGTGATTATTTTGTAGACCGACCATTTATAGATATAATCAACCACAACCACCTTATTTGGGAAAGCCGAAAAGTGGAAGATGCTAATGCACATAATATTGATGGCCTCATAGAACTGTACGAAGACTTTTGTTTGAAATTTCAAGACATCTATAGTGAAGGAGACTTTCCTATTGTATTGGCAGGAGATCACAGTAGTGCTGCGGGCACAATATCCGGTATACGAGCTAGTTATCCTGAGAAAAGACTTGGTGTAATCTGGGTAGATGCACATGCAGACTTACATTCACCCTTTACTACTCCAACGGGGAATGTGCACGGTATGCCACTAGCTGTCTGTCTTAATGAAGATAACCTCGACAATAAGAAGAATGATGTTTCTGACCACAGCAAAGCAAAATGGGAAAAGCTTAAATCTGTTGCAGGTATCGTCCCCAAAATAAATGCAGAAGATCTTGTTTATATAGGATTACGAGATACTGAAAAACAAGAAGATGACCTCATTGCTAAACATGCGATGAAGCAGATAAGTGTAAGTGAACTGAGAGACAAAGGCATCACCAGTATAGTAGACGAAACACTTGATTACTTGGATGCCTGTGATATTATATACATATCGTTCGATGTAGATAGTATGGATTGTAACCTAGTGAGTCATGGTACGGGTACACCTGTTATTAATGGTTTTAGCGAGGCAGAAGTAACCGAATTATTAGTTGAGTTAGCAAAAAGCCCTAAATTATGTTGTTTTGAGGTAACAGAAATAAATCCAACGTTGGACGAAAAAACAAATACAATGGCTGACACAGCTTTTCGTGTCTTGAACCAAGTAACACATGTTATTGAATCCAAATTTGAAACAGTACGTATATAATGAGAATTGAAACTATACTCTCTCCTACTCTATTTCATCAAATAGAAAATATAGACCGTAAAGTAGTCGTAGTTATTGATATACTGCGGGCTACGTCTACAATCACCACTATTTTGCACAATGGGGCCTCTGCTGTGATTCCAGTGAAGGAAGAACAAATAGCCAGAGACTACAAGGAAAAAGGATATCTTGTGGGCGGGGAACGAGAGGGTGCAACCATAGAAGGCTTCGACTGTGGCAATTCACCGTTTCAATACAAACCCGATATTGTAGCCAATAAGGAGATTGTACTTACTACGACCAACGGCACTAAGTGCATAGAGATGTCGAGCAATGCTCATCAAGTAGTGATAGGATCATTTCTAAACCTAGATAAGGTGGTAGACCATATCAACTACCTCAACAAAGACATTGTACTCTTTTGTGCAGGGTGGAAAAACAAGGTTAATTTAGAAGATAGTCTTTTCGCTGGAGCCGTAGCGTGTTCGTATACAGGCGGAGAATTCGATGACTCTACTCTACTCTGTATAGATGCTTACAGAGCATCCAAAAAAAACTTATTCAAAGCTTTACAGAATTCCAGCCACTTTCAGCGTTTAGCCAGTAAAGGCGTTACCCAAGACATCGCATACTGCTGCGAGAGAAATGTGATAAACAGTGTTGGCATTTTGAAAGATGGAAAGATTGTGCTGGCTTAGCACGGGATTTTATCAACCCTTCTTTGGTGTCTTCCACCTTCATATTCCTGATCTATGAATGTTTGCAGTACCTCCAAAGCATCTTCTTCTGCTAGGAAGCGAGCAGGAATTCCAATAATGTTCGCATTATTATGTTGTTTTATAAGCGCAGCTACATCTTTATTCCAAGCTAGACCTGCACGTATCCCTTGGTGCTTATTAGCTGTCATACACACACCATTAGCGCTGCCACAAATAATGATACCAAAAGCGAAGTCGCCAGACTCAACATCACGCGCTACAGGATGCACAAAATCTGGATAGTCTACAGAACTCAATCCATCCGTTCCGTGATTCGTAAACAAATATATATCTGCATATTCTTTTAAAATTCTGTTCTTGAGATCTGTACCTGCGTGGTCATTTCCTATACTTACTTTTAGTTTCATGATTCTGGTAATTCTATTGGTGTTTTTGGTGCAACGCGCCTTGCTATTACAATTCCTATTTCATAGAGGAGTAGTATAGGAAAACTTAATATAATCTGGCTTGTAACATCTGGAGGTGTTATGACTGCAGAGAGAATGAGAATAACTACTACCGCCACTTTTCTATAAGCTTTCATAGTATCAGCAGTAAGGATGCCAATTTTAGCTAAAAAATATATCACAATAGGCAATTCAAAAATAATACCTGCACCAAGTGTCAATAGACTAATAAAACCGACCACGGATGCCACTGTAAACTCTCTTACGATAGAATCACTGAGCGTATATGTTCCTAGAAAATTAACAGATATAGGTGTAAGAATAAAATACCCAAAGAGTATGCCCGTAAAGAAAAGTAACGAAGCAAACCCAATCACTAATCCAGAGTATTTTTTCTCTGTGTTGCGTAGTGCAGGTTTAATGAACCGGTAAATTTCGTAGAGTATATAAGGCATGGCAAATATTAATCCACCAATAGCCGCTATCATAAAGTGCTGATAGAATTGCTCCTGAATATTTACAGTCTTCACCACAAACTCCATATCTTTTATACATAACGTTTCGGGCCTTCCCAAGTATTCACCCAGACTGCAAAGTTTTCTGAAACTCCAAAAGTCATTTCGTGTAGGGCCAAGCAGTATCGTATCAAAAATATATGGTCCTTTTATAAAGGCAAAAACAGCACCTACGACTACTGCTATAACCGAGCGTATAAGATGCCATCGCAGTGCTTCTAGATGCTCCAAAAAAGTCATCTGAGCATCGTACTCATCTACATCTATCTGGTCTAATGCCATTGTGTATTTAACTTCTCTACACTAACATACCCCCACAAACGCTAAGCACTTGGCCACTTACGTAGGTTGACATATCACTTCCCAAGAATATACACGCATTGGCAATGTCCTCTGGCGTTCCACCTCTTTTTAAAGGTATGGCATCTGTCCATTTTTTAAGAGCATCTTCTCCAAGCTCCGCTGTCATTTCAGTTTCAATAAAACCTGGCGCTATCACGTTGCAACGCACGTTTCTGCTTCCTAATTCCTTAGCCATAGACTTGCTAAAGCCAATGATACCTGCTTTCGATGCAGCGTAATTACTCTGACCTGCATTCCCCATTACACCTACTACACTACTCATGTTTATGATGCTCCCACTTTTTTGCTTTAAGAACGTCCGAAGACTAGCTTTGGTAAGATTGAAGACCGACTTAAGGTTTACATTCATTACCTCATCCCATTGTTCTTCGCTCATTCTCATGAGCAAATTATCTCTGGTAATGCCAGCATTGTTGATCAGAATATCTATTCGTCCAAATTCTGAGACTACCTCCTCTACAAATTTTTGTGATGATTCAAAATCTGCTGCATTGCTTTGAAAGCCCTTTACTTTCACCCCATATTCAGAGGATAACTCCTCTTCCAACGCTTTTGCTTTGTCTACACTGTTTGCAAAACTGAATGCTATGTTGCATCCTTGTTCAGCATATTTATGGGCTATGCCTTTCCCAATTCCTCTACTCGCACCAGTTATTATCGCAGTCTTATTTTCTAATAATTTCATTGTTCGTGATGGTTTGTACAAATGTACCATTTGATTGGGTATAGTCACACTTGAATAATTTAAAATTCATTCACATATGATTAAAATAGGGTATCGAATATGTGCATCTTTTATAAGAGTTCACCGTTATTGTAACACATACTTAATGACATAAACTTTCGTTTTGGCTAGAGTAATCCTATGTCGCTTGGCTACTACGCTTAAACAGAGCGGCGTCAATAGACTGTTCTTTGGCCTTGGTAAGACTGCCTACTCCTTAATCAATTCAAAATGAAATGGAAGAAACTGACTGACATCTTCAGCTACGAATACATCCTCCGCTCCATCCCACATCCATATTTTTATAGGGCTCATTTGTCGATTACGCAGGTCACTTATTACTTGAAGGCATCCAGCACAAGGTACAAGCATTTTTGGTACCTGGTATTTGGTAGACGAAGCATATACAGCAATTTCGGTTACTTTGTTATCATCTAGCGTTTTGGCGCTCTCAAATAAAGCCACTCGCTCGGCACATAGCCCAGATGGAAAAGATGCATTTTCTTGATTGCTACCTGTTCCTATGTGTCCGTTTGCATGCAATACTGAACAGCCAACATGAAATTCAGAATATGGCGCATAGCTCTGTAAACTTGCCGTCTGAGCTTTTTTTACGAAATCTTTTTTGTCTGCAGAAAGCTCATTAAACTGTAGCTCCTCTATCTTTACTATCTTTTCCACTGCGCGCATTATTAGGCTGCAATATCCACATTATTTCTTTATCGACGATATAATGAAATTAATTATGCAGTTTTGACCTTAGTATAAATGAAGAAAATTGTTGTATTCGGAGCTGGATTATCAGCCACATATCTCATCAGCTACTTAGAAGAAAATGCTGCACACCATAAATGGGAACTTTTTATTGCTGACAAAGACATAGCACTAGCCAAAAGCAAATGTAATCAGGCTGTCACGAAGTGTGTAGAAATTGATATCTCGAATGATAGTGCTGTAACGGACTTGATTAAAGGTTCTGCTTTAGTCGTAAGTATGTTGCCTGCGTTTCTACACCTTAAAATTGCGCAAGAATGTCTTGATCAGAATATAAACTTAGCTACGGCCTCTTATTTATCTACAGAACTAAAAGCACTTCACGCTCAAGTAAAAAAGGCGGAGTTGGTGTTTCTAAATGAATGTGGTCTAGACCCTGGCATTGACCATCTATCAGCAATGAAATTATTGGATGGCATTCGTCAAAATGGCGGAAAAATTACAGAATTTGAGAGCTTCACAGGCGGTTTAATAGCCCCAGACTGTGTAGATAACCCGTGGGAATACAAATTCACTTGGAACCCAAGAAACGTGGTACTTGCAGGTAGCGGCAATGCTGTGAAATTTATCCATAATGGAAAATATAAGTTTATACCGTACCATAAGGTATTTAGACGAACAGAGGTAGTAGATATAGACGGCTATGGTAAGTTTGAGGGATATGCTAATAGAGATAGCTTAAAATATAGAGAGACCTATGGTCTAGGGGATGTTAAGACAATGTACAGAGGAACATTCAGACGCCGAGGATTCAGCAAGGCATGGAATTGTTTTGTACAGTTAGGCGCTACAGATGATAGTTATGTTCTACCTCATTCAAAGGATATGAGCCACCGCCAATTTATTAATACGTTTCTCTCCTATCACCCAACCGATAGTGTTGAACTAAAATTAAAGTCATATTTGAGTATCGTTCAAGACGATATATACCTTTGGGAAAAACTAGAAAGTACAGATATTTTTAGCAATGAGCCTATTGGTATGGAGAAAGACGCAACTCCAGCACAAATACTGCAGCATATTTTAGAAAAAAAATGGAGTCTAAAACCGAGTGATAGAGATATGATTGTAATGTGGCACAAAGTAACCTACGAGCAAAACGGTGAATCGAAGAAAATCGAGAGCAGTTTGGTTTGTGAAGGTGAAGACAGACTGCATACTGCTATGGCAAAGACCGTTGGCCTACCTCTCGCAATAGCATGCAAGCAAATATTAGAAGGAAAGGTAACTGAACGTGGCTGCATTTTACCAACATCACCGGATTTGTATATGCCGATTCTTGACGAGCTCGAAAATTTCAATATTGTCTTTAAAGAAACAGAGGGCGTTTAGCCTACTAAGGCAATTGCAGTTGTGTCACACTCTCGGTATAAAAGCAAAATGCTCCGAGTCCGTTATCGATATTACCCACTACCCTACTAACACTAGCTAAGGGGCCACCGTAAACGTGTGTGTTATTATTTACCTCTATGTAGTAGTCATACATGGCTTTAGAGATTGCTTTGACATCTAAAACTACCAACTCAGGTGTAAAATCTGGGTACTGTATTAATGATTTGTCAAAAATCAACTCAATGCTCCGCTCAGTTCCATTCCAAGTTTCATCATTAAAAATAGCCAATTGACTTCCGGTTGCTATCGTCTTGATACTGCTCAAGAAGATCTTGTCAGAGCTGGTAAATGTAATCGGATATCCTTTAGAAATGGAATCAGCGCCCTGCTGCTCTTTGCCTCTAAAATTTAGATTAATTGCATATCGATTTATCTCCATTTGATCTCTGATTTTCAGCACCAATCTATAACTCGTTCCTTCATCTGTGAGTGCACTTACAGTCACAGATGGTTTTGAGAGCGGCACAGTATCCGTAGCCCGAATAGTAGGCAAGTCATTATGACTTACTTGCAACTCATAATGACTGCCCATTATTGGTTTAAATGGTATTTTTAACATGCTATTTTGCAAAGCTAAACTATCACTATACAGTAGTAATTTATCCTTTAGAACCACTACCTTTACTTTCCCTGCTAACAACATTTTAGATGGCTGCGACAGCGTTGAAGTAGATCTGCTTATACCAATATTAGCTATTGAGTCCGTCGAGACAAATCCATTCACTACAAGCTTTGGCTGGAACTCAGGATTATCGAACTGAAGCTCTTTTTCGCATCCTGAGATGGCTAGCGCAATTAGACATAGATAAATCAACCTCATATTTTTATACTGTATTTAATAGTGGGAAGAACGGGTAAATAGGACCGTAGTTTCAATTGCGGCTCCGCATTATCATCTAACCCGATAAACGCCATAAACGGGTTGAGTCTATTGTAGACGTTGTACACACCGAAGGTAAATATACTTGCAAATTTCTTATACTGCTTCTCATGCATGAAAGCTATGTCTAAATGGTGTGTACTAGGCAGTCTGTAGTTATTTATATCACCATACTCCTCTACAATAACATCTTGGTCACCTATTATCGTGACATAACGAGAAACCGGTACGGTAATCGGATTCCCGCTAGCGTAGCTCCAAACTGCTAGAACTTTAAAATCCTTATTGAAACGATACTCAGCAAGTATATTGATAACGTTTGGCCTATCAAATTTCGAAAAATAGTCTCTGTTATTATTGATACCTGCAGCATTTCTCTGTGACCTACTAAAGGTATAACTGCAATAGCCGCCCCATTTATTTATCTCCACTTTTGAAGCTAATTCTAAACCATATGATCTTCCAGAACCTACGGTCAGATTATCCTCCCAATTCTCTTCTGAAAGTAATTGTGTGCCAGACTCATGCTCTAGGATATTGGCATAAAACTTTGAAAAAATGCCAGATTCTATTTCCCAATTCTTGGCCTTAAAAATATATTTTGCACTCAATTGGGTCACACCCATTGGCTTTAAACGTTCTGTTACAGGTAGCCATATATCTATGGGAAGCCCTAAATTATTATTAGGAACCAAATGTACAAACTGGTTACTTCCGGTAATACTAAAGCGGAGTTGTTGACGCTTTCTTAGATTTTGGACCAGGTGAATCTTTGGTTGAAATCTTAGGTAATTTGTCTCTCCTGCATTGAAAGCAGATATCCGAAGACCGTAGGCAATATTTCCACTATTTAAATAGGTTTTATTCTCTACAAAAACGAAACTTTCGCGAGAGAAAAGTTGCTTGGAAACAAGACTAGTGTCTGTAGATGTAGCCGATGTAATACTTGTATAGCTGCGCTCAAATGGAAGGAATAAGTATTCAACAGCACCTAGTCCAAGGGTAAATACATTCCGGCTATTCAATTGTATATCAGCATCAAAACCGCCCCGAATTTCTTGTAATCCGTTGGTATATGAACTTGAATTAAAGATGGTATTATCTTCTTCACTTAGGCGGTATGCATCCGAAAAACGAAGTTTGTATCCACTAAAAGAAAGACCAGTATGTAGCTCTACTCTGCTACCGATAAGACTGGTCCAGTTGGCTCCTAGAACCTGATTTCTCCAACCAAGTGAGCCTTTCGTGTTTTCCTCAAATACGTTAATTTTATCAAACGATAAATTAGTTCTGAAATCCAATTGATCCCCCCCATTATATCCTGAGATACTTATATCATTATTATCATTTACCTGCCAATGTATCTTACCCAATAGATCATATGACCATAACCTAGAACTACTATTCGGAGAAATAGCATTTTGCAAAGGAAGGGTTAGCAAATCAGCATAAGTTCTTCGGGCAGATACGGAATAGCTTAATTTATTCTTAATGATAGGTCCGTTGACAGAAATGCCGCTGGAAAGTATTCCAATATCAGCTTCCCATTTGGTTTTACGTTTGTTCCCGTCTTTAAGCGACACATCAATTACACTGCTTAATCTATTGGAGTACTTAACGGGAAAAGCGTCCTTATGAAGTTTAATACTATTGATACTTGCGGCATTAAAGATTGAAAACAATCCCAATAGGTGATAAGTATTGTAGACCGGTATTCCATCCAAGAGAGTCAAGTTTTGATCTGGGCTCCCACCACGTATGGTAAGCCCTTGCTGACCAAACGAAACATTGTGGACACCAGGAATTAGTTTAACATGCACCAACGCATCAGACTCCCCACCAACAGCAATAATTTGATTCCCCTTTGGATTAACCTCTTCAAAGGCTTGCATGCTAATTTTGGCAGAGTCAACACTAAGTACCTTAACTTCTTTTAGAAATCCAATAGGCCGCATTCTAATAAAGAATTGAGCATTTTTGGTGACTCCAATAATGGTTTTAATCAATTGATAATTCGGATGATAGACAATCACCTCTACCGAATCTGTTGTACAATAAAGTCTAAAATTTCCATCTTTATCTGACAGAGTCCTTGTGTTGGTTTTAGCAATTTGAATAACGGCCTCCACAATTCGTTCACTAGACTCACTATTGAGCACAGTGCCAATAATAAATTTTCCCTTCACTGGATAGAGCGTAATTGACTTGGCACCAATCCTGTTATGTTCTAGAGCACATTGTGATTTAATTTCTGCCAGTGCCGCAGCCAACGAGGTACAGGTTCGCGGTATGGAAATATATTTTTTCTTTAGAAGTTTATTTTTAAAGCTAAACTGCACATCTGTTTGTACCGTTATTATATCCAAATAGGTACTCAGACGGCCAGTAAACTCTTGAGGATTCAGCGCATTGACACTTTGTTTTTGTCCATAAGCAACAGAAGCAACTAGAAAAGTAAATATGACGATTGATCTCTGCACTGATGGCAAAGAAAGCCTATTGATTAGTTCAAAACAATACGCCCGTCTAATAAAGCGAAATTTTGACCTACAATATCATTCAGAATCTGAAGACATGCTTGTATGTTGTCTTTTGGCAGATTTACAGTATAATGTTCTTTCAAAAATTTTGATTTCACATCATAGTCTAATGCGTAATTCAACTTCAATTGCCCAAGAATATAAGCTAAAGGTAGATCAACACAAACTATACTATTACTCCAATCTAGCCGTGTAGTGGTAGCAGATTTTACTGAAGAACCATCCATTAAAATAAGTCTTTCTCCAGGTTTAAGTTCAATTTGTTCATCCTTCTGCTCAAAATAAATAGAACCTTCATATAATTCTACAGTAGTAATCTTTTCATCGGTGTATACGTCAAATTTAGTGCCGTATACAACCACATCGCCTGATGTTGTTTCTACCCTAAATTCTTTTTCAGACGTAGTGACATCGAAATACGCTTGCCCAACAAGTCGGACCATGCGGTGTTCTTTATTGTATCCATCAGCACTTCTTAGACTAGAATTTTTATTAAGTATTACTTCTGTCTCATCTGTAAAAATGTGATTTTGAATTGTATTGTCAGCAGTGACTGAAATATCAGTGGAACCAAAGAACCACATAGCCGTAGTAAATATGGCAAGAATCGCAATACTAGCAGCTATTCTAACCCAGTAGAAACCGGTGCGTGGTGAAGTAGTCAATTGATCTTTAAAACTATTCCAAGATGATTGAGTCGCAGTATGGTTGTAACTTAATGTGCCCGTACATTTCCAAATAAATGCATATTCAGAATACATAGCTCGCAGACTATCAGAAGACCGTAATTCGGTCTCAAATGATGCCGTCTCTGATTCTGACATATTACCAGAAAGGTACCGCACTATTTTATCTTCTGTACTTGTATTCACCCGTGTGGTTTTTATAAATGGCTACTAACGGTGGTCTTGAGATGAGACAACGTCCTTTTGTTGTATTCACTTTCAGACAGCCACAGATTTACTTCATCCGTTTCTTTCTCTGTACATTTTCCAAATAGAAATTTCAATAAGATATTAGACTCCCAAATCATAGTTATTGCATTGTTATACTTAGTAATACAACATCTTACCCTTTTACCCCTACGCATCATTCAATTTTTCCTTAAATATTTTCAAAGCCTTTGTCATCTGGTTCTCTACAGTCTTTATACTAATATCTAGAAAATGAGCAATTTCCTTATTTTTTAGTCCATCAATACGACTCATGACGAAAATTTGTCTGCATTTGCTGGGCAATGTATTTAATATTGAATGGAGTTTATGTTCCATTTCCTTTTCTTCTAATGGCAAATCCGCTCTGTAATAACTTTCAGTATCATGAGGTTGTAATTTTACAACTGTCATTTTAGTTCTTTTATGAAAGTTAATACTTTGATTTTTTACGGCAGTAAATAAGTATGACTTTAATTTCTCGTCTAGTGGTAAATTATCCCGTTTCTGCCACACAGCCACAAAAACATTGTTGACCAACTCAGTAGCATCTTCCGTACTTCCCGTAAGATATATCGCAAAAGCGAGTAACGACGGATAAAAACGTCGGTACAATTGCTCAAATTTGGAATCTTGATTCAAAGTATTTTACGATAATAGGTTCCAAATCAATGAAAAAAAACTAAATCTACCACAATCGTAACTGTGTAATATTGTTCGCATAGCCTTCTGACAAGGATATTAGTGAACCATACACCTTAACGCAATAAAATAGTGAGATTTGTACGAATAAATTTTAGGAATAAAACGGATTACAATTACATTTGCACTCCTTTATTAATAAGGGTCAGATGGCCGAGTGGCTAGGCTCAGCTCTGCAAAAGCTGCTACACCGGTTCGAATCCGGTTCTGACCTCAAAAAAAAAGCTCCAATCGAAAGATTGGAGCTTTTTTTTATGTTAAGAAATGGAAATTACATTGTGTCTTCTTTCCTCGTCACCTCAAATTCGCCATTGGTAATATTTACAGTCTGACCATTTACATTTTTAACTTGACCAGATAAAGTTCCTTTCACTTGCTCGCCTACTCCACCGTATTCTGTCACAATAACAGTTAGGGTTGTAGAACTCGCTTCGTGCTCTTGTCTTCGTACGTCACCTACAGTTCCTGTTCCTAGACCAAATACCAATCCATTATCACCTATTTCAGACGATGAATATGTTCCTGTGGACTTACCCTTAAATGTAATTTGGAAGTCTATGTCTCCATTTGTATCATCTGATCCGAATACTATAATTGCCGTTTCATCTTTCCCAGATATGTACGTAGAATTAGTTCTAGCGGCCTCTTCTACAATAGCGTAATCCTTCAGTCCTACTCTCAATTTATTTTTTGCTTCTGCACCTGTTATTGTTGTATCTGAAGAGGAATTGTTTGGTTGAACCGGAGTGTCATCACTACAACTAGTAGTTGTTGTACCGATTATAGCAGCTACTGCTATAAATAAAATTAAGCTGAATTTTTTCATAATGTCTTATCTATTGTTTAAACTTTTTGTAATGCAATTATACAACTCATTTTTATATACCTATTCCTAAAATTTATAGTTATTTTCTATTTCAATCTCACTGTTATGGGTAAGAATTATTCCGTTCTCTCTACCTCTGAACTCCACACGTGGCCCGCACATTTGGAGGTATGTGCCTTCTGGCATACAAACTACTCTTTGTGTATTATTTGCCACCAAATACTCCTCCAAACGTTTCCTTCTCGACTCTCCACCGTGATTTTCTATTACCCTTTCGGTGTAGTGCGGGTTAATCTGAAAGTCTACCAACCCCAGACCATTGAAAGAGGATGGCTGTACTATTGGCATATCATTGGTCGTACAAATACTTGGTGTAGCTATGTTAGAACCCGCACTCCATCCCACATAATAGGTGCCTTTATCTACCGCTTTTTGTATTGCTAGATCTAAATTAAGGTCTTGAAGCGTTTTAAGCAGATGGAAGGTATTGCCACCACCAACAAAAATGGCAGAAGCATTCGCTATTGCATCGCTTTTATTTTCAGCCTCATCCAGATTAATAACCGAAATAGAAAAATCTGCCAATGCCGCATTTACCTTCTCTGTATAGGCTTTATAACTGAAATCAACAGCCGCATAAGGGACAAACAAAACAGATTGAGTATGCCCAGAAACAAAAGATGCAATGATGCTTTTGCACCATTGCATATATTGCTCTCCATAATTCGTGGAATTAGATCGGAAG
>CAJXIQ010000029.1 GCA_913054375.1 uncultured Bacteroidota bacterium | reverse complement strand
CATTCCCTAGCGGTATTCCTTTTGAAGGCTATACTTTTGAGGGAGATAATGTAGTGTTTACTGATGCGTTATTTAATGGACAACAAAAAGCAATTACATTAGATGTAATTTCTGAACTTAAGTATAGTGATTGTGACACTATTATTATTGAATTCTCAACATTTAGTGATGATACCTATAGTTATTATAACTCATTAGGTGATCATTCAGAGAAAGGAGAATTAGGACTCTTTGGAGGGGAGGTTATTCCAGTATATACTAATGTTGAAAATGGTTTGGGTATATTAATATCAACAAATGCACAACAGATTTATTTAAAACCATCATTAGAATAAATTTTAACCTCACCTCACTTGAGTGGTTTATTTTTGTGGGCCTTACGGCCCTAAGTTCAAACTTTTTAAAGAAACTATGCTTAGCATAATACTTTTTTTTACATTGTTTATTTTTGTTCACATTAATAACCAAAAATATATACAATGAGATACTTAATTTTTTTTACTTTAATTATAATATCATGTGAAGAAGGTTCTGATTTTGTAGATTATATTACTGATCCCAACACTAACACTAATACAATTGCAGGTTGTACAGACTCTATAGCTTGTAATTATCAAGAACTTCAATCAAATGGTGGGAATTACTGTGATTACTCATGTTTAGGATGTAATGACCCTGCTGCTTGTAATTATACGCCTGATTTTTCAGAGAATAATGATGGCTGTCTATATCTTTCTAGTTGTGATAAAACTTATGTTCCTGATGATAAGTTTGAAGCATATCTTGAAAGAGAGGAGTATGGAGCTGGTAACCCTAATAATACACATGGTGATATGATAAGTAATAATAATTATGTTTATACTGAACTACTAACACAAGAATCTTTAATCATTGCATCTTGGATTTCTGGTACCGTTGGAATTTCGGATCTTACAGGTTTACAAGATTTTAGTTCATTAAAATTATTAACAATTAATGGATCTTCATTAAGTAATCTTGATTTAAAGAATGGATTAAATCATATTTTAACAAATCTCAGTATATCAGATTGCCCAAATCTTAGTTGTGTTCAGGTTGATGAAAGTAATTGGTCAACAAATAATTGGACAAATGTTGATTCTCAAATTTATTTTAGTGAAGATTGTCAATAGTAGTTTGTTAAAATCCCACTCAAATAAGTGGGATTCTTTTTGGCGGTCCTTAAGGACAGCGAAAATGGGGTTGATTCAATCAATTTTTAAAATATTTTATACCTTTGAAAAAAATTAAAACATTATATAATGAAGATAAGTTCTAGAAAAATAATAACAAAACGACTTATTTCACTCTTAATATTTATTACTACTATTAATGTGAGCTTCGCTCAAGGATACATTAGCGAAACTATACAGCATGATGGTTTAATAAGAGAATATAGCATTTATGTTCCAGCAAGTTATGATGGAACTACAAATTTTCCTTTGCTATTTAATTTACATGGAGGAGGTGGTACAAATTCCGTTTGGCAAGCATCTTCCGACATGAGACCTATTGCCGACACTGCTGATTTTATTCTAGTTTATCCCCAAGCACGTCCTGACCCAAGTGACGGAAACTCTTTTAACTGGATTCCTAAAGTCCCAGGTACTTTTGATGATGTGCCCTTTTTTAGTTCATTGATAGATACGATTGCTAGTAATTATCAAATAGACCAGAATAAAATATATGCTTGTGGGTATTCGTTAGGAGGAGATATGTCCTTTGAACTTGGATGTAAGCTCAATAACAGAATTGCAGCTATAGCTCCAGTAGCTAGAACCATGCAAGCAAATCCAAATAGTTTTTGCTCTCCGGCGCATCCCACTGGAGTTCTTACAATACTTGGTACGGATGACTTTGTTTCTCCATACAATGGAATCGTATTTGGCGGTATAGAATATTATATTTCCGCAGCAGCAACGCATAATTATTGGGTAACCCAAAACAATTGTGAAGCAACTGCTACTACAAGCACTGCAAGCCCAAGTGTAGAGCGGTATACTTGGTCCACTAAATCAGGCTGTGCATATGTACAGGAATTAAAGGTGATTGGAGGAGGACATGATTGGCCGGGAAGCTTCGGAAATATGACGATTGATGCTAACGACGAGATTTGGCGGTTTGTTTCAAAATACAACATCAATGGATTAATTGGGTGTGCAACGACTTCATCCAATGACTACAGCAGCACCGAAGGAAAGTATAGGGTTTATCCTAATCCTATGAATTCAAAACTAATAATAGAAATGGAGGTAGCAGAGGGAAAAGAATTTAGAATTTACTCGACTATTGGAGAACTGGTGTCAAGCGGAACACTGAAATCGCACAAGAACATAATAGATCTAGCAGTATTACCTCCGAATATTTATGTTTTGACTGTGAATAACCATTCCATAAAGCTGATAAAAACCAAATAAAAGGGCAGTACAATGGAGGTAGTGCATTGATATATTCAGGGCTATATTATTAATAGTTGAAATGCTAGCAGGCACCAAAAGGTAAGATCAAATCATAGGAGCACCTGTAAGCGTGGCCAGCTATCTTTAAGCGAGACAAATATACCTACACGCACATCGCCTAATTTATTCGTCTGAGATGTGAGGGAAAATGAACTATTGGCCTACAAAAAGGTTGATGAATGAATGAACCGTAACGAAGAACTATTGAAGCTACGTCCGAAGATAAAAACCATTATAAATGGCTTGAAAACGTCGTCCACAGAGCAGTTTCAGAATAACACACTGCGTCCTATACTTAAGTTTCAGCATGACATACTTCTTCGACTTTATCATACCTGTTTAGCCAAAAATAAGTCCCTATTCGACGGACTAACTGCCGAGGAGCAAGAAGCTAAAATCAATCAACTTTTTCAGAAAGATTTGCGTTTTAAGAATCAGTCTCTAGGAGCTATAGTGGGTATGCTAACAGCGGAGGAATACGCCATATATGCCGAAGATACCTCTTCTTTCGATCGTAGGATAGTTACCATGCTGAAGCAACGGATAATGAGTACGTACTAATGGTGGAAATTCAGCCTCATAATTAGACGCAGCCTACATGGCAGGCAAATCTCCTGCTCCTTTGGTAGGCAAGTGAGTATCACCCATTAGGTATAGATCTACCTCTCTAGCTGCCTCTCTCCCTTCTGATATGGCCCATACTATGAGCGATTGTCCCCGTCTCATATCTCCAGCCGTAAAAATATGCGGTATATTCGTTTGGTACTGGGTAGCGTTATACCTTCCTTCTTGGTCCAGCTCTATTCCTAGTTTCTCGCTTAGCGATTTCTCAGGGCCACTGAAGCCAAGTGCCATTATAGCCAAATCACACGGCCATACACGCTCTGTACCTTCTTTTTCTGCAAAAGAAATGTTGCTACCTTTCTCTAGCTTCATTGCTACTTCTACGGTTTTCAGACCTATAAGTTTCCCAGTCGTATCTTGTACAAATTCTTTGGTCTGTAGCATCCAGTTTCGGTCACATCCTTCCTCGTGAGATGAAGAGGTGCTTAGCTGAAGTGGCCAGTACGGCCAAGGGGTATTTTGGCTTCTACTAATTGGCGGTTTTGGCATTATTTCCAAATTAGTTACAGACGCAGCTCCTTGTCTGTTCGATGTTCCTACACAATCAGAACCCGTATCTCCTCCACCGATTACGATGACATGTTTACCTTCTGCGGATATCTGGTTTATCACATCTGCACCATATAGTTTCTGGGTTTGCTGCGTGAGAAAAGGCATCGCCTGAACCACATTCTCGTTATCGCTCCCATGGCATTCTAGGAATCTGGATTGAGTAGCACCTCCACAAAGAACTACTGCATCAAAAGCCTCGAGCTCTTTAATATCCATGTTCACGCCTACATTCACTTGGGTTCTAAACACAATACCCTCTGCTTCCAAAACGGCAACGCGCCTATCAATGATTGCTTTTTCCAGCTTAAAATTTGGGATACCGTATCGCAACAAGCCGCCTATAGCATCGTCACGTTCTAAGACAGTAACGTGATGTCCTGCCCTATTGAGCTGCTGAGCTGCAGCCATACCGGCAGGGCCAGAACCTACGATAGCTATTTTTTTTTCTGTTCTATGTGCTGGTACCTGTGGCTTAATCCAACCTTCACTAAATCCCCTTTCTACTATATTTTTTTCTATATTTTCGATAGATACCGGCTCCTCTACTAATCCCAATACACACGCTTTCTCGCATGGGGCCGGACATAGTCTACCGGTAAATTCAGGAAAATTATTGGTAGAATGCAAGATTTTCAATGCACTCTCCCACTCATTTTGATGGACCATCTCATTAAAATCGGGTATCAAATTTCCCAGTGGGCAACCGCTATGACAAAATGAGATTCCACAGTCCATACATCGCGCGCCTTGTTGAGATAGCTCCTGATTTTTTAGCGGTACGGTAAATTCTCTGTAATGACTAATCCGCTCAGCTACAGCCAAATTTGTTTCGTCTACACGTGCGTACTCTTTAAATCCTCCTAATTTTCCCATAATTATACTGCCTGAATAATTTGCTCTTTTTGCTGCTGCTCTAGTGCCCTCTTGTAGTCTGTAGGTATCACTTTTACGAAATGAGGCAACCATTCTTGAATTGCATTTATCATTCGATAAGCCAGTGGACTTTTAGTGTATTTTAAATGGTTGGAGACAAGCTCATAGAGTACTATCTCATCGTCTTCATTGAGTTGCTCTAGCTCCACCATACTCCTATTGCACTGTTCATCACTGAACCGGCTGTCGGGGTCATAAACATATGCTATTCCTCCGCTCATTCCTGCGGCAAAATTTCTGCCTGTTTCTCCTAGTACTACCACAGTGCCACCCGTCATATATTCACATCCGTGATCTCCTACGCCTTCCACTACTGCTAACGCTCCAGAGTTTCGGACCGCAAACCGCTCTCCCGCCTTGCCGTTGATATATACCTCTCCGCATATAGCACCATAAAGTGCCACATTCCCAATGATCACATTGTCTTCTGGCTTGAAAGTGGCTTTCTTTGCTACTTTCACTATTAGCTTACCTCCAGAAAGTCCTTTGCCCAGGTAATCGTTGCAATTGCCGTCTATCTTAAAGGAAACACCCTTGGCTAGAAAAGCGCCAAAACTCTGCCCCGCAGACCCTTCAAAATCTACTAAAATAGTATCTTTAGGTAAACCTTGAGCACCGTATATTTTAGAAATTTCGTTACTAAGAATAGCTCCTACAGTTCTATCCGTATTGCATATTTTTAATGTTATACGCGTCTTTTCTTTCCGATAGATAGACGGCATAGTTTCTTTTATAATCTTAAAATCCAGGACATTTTCAAGGGCATGATCTTGCGATAGTGTATTGAAATTAGGCACCCGTTTGGCCTTGGTAGGTTTGTACAAAATTTTTGAAAGATCTAGACCAAGAGTTTTATAGTGCTCAATCGCTTGGTTTACACCAATCTTTTGTGACTGGCCTACCATTTCTTTGAGCGTTTTAAAACCCAGTTGTGCCATAATACCACGCAGTTCTTCTGCAACGAAGTACATGAAATTAATCACGTGCTCAGGTGTTCCTTTAAAGTTTTTTCTGAGTTCGGGGTCTTGGGTAGCTATACCAACAGGACACGTATTAAGATGACATGCTCGCATCATTATACACCCCGAGGCTACAAGAGGTGCCGTTGCAAAACCAAACTCCTCTGCTCCGAGTAATGCCGCTATAGCTACATCTCTACCTGTTTTCATCTGACCATCACACTCGAGTACTACTCTACCGCGAAGGTCATTTAGAATGAGCGTTTGCTGCGCTTCTGCTAGTCCTAACTCCCACGGCACTCCCGTATGTTGTAATGAGGTGAGCGCAGCCGCACCCGTTCCTCCATCATATCCAGAGATGAGAATCACATCAGCCTTGGCTTTTGCTACACCAGCAGCAATCGTTCCTACACCTACCTCAGATACGAGTTTCACATTTATTCTAGCCTCTCTGTTGGCGTTTTTTAAGTCAAATATTAGTTGAGATAAATCTTCTATTGAATAAATATCGTGGTGTGGTGGTGGCGAGATAAGACCTACATACGGGGTAGAATTCCTTGTTTTGGCTATCCAAGGCACTACTTTCTTGCCTGGCAATTGGCCGCCTTCACCGGGCTTAGCTCCTTGAGCCATCTTAATTTGAATCTCTTTGGCATTTGATAAGTAGTCTATAGAAACACCAAATCTGCCTGATGCAACTTGCTTAATTGCACTATTTTTAGAATCTCCATTAAACTCTTTTTGAAATCTGCGAGCATCTTCTCCTCCCTCACCCGAGTTACTCTTGCCCCCTATTCTATTCATAGCTATAGCTAAGTTTTCGTGAGCTTCTTGACTAATAGACCCGTATGACATGGCACCTGTTTTAAAGCGTTTTACGATCTCTGTCCATGGCTCTACTTCGTCTATGGGTATAGGATCTAGATTCACAAACTCAAATAGACCTCTAATGGTCATAAGACCTGCACTTTGTTCATTTATCTCTTTCGAATAATCATCATAGCTCTGCTGATTATTTAGTCTTACAGCTTGCTGCAATTTGGCTACGGTAGCGGGATTAAACATATGCTTAGCACCCTTTCTTCGCCACTTATAAACGCCCCCTACATCTAGCGACAGTGCGTCTGCAATCTCACCGCTCCCAAAAGCGTTCAGGTGTCTGTTCTTAACCTCAATTTCTATTTCCCTAAGACCAATGCCGTCTATGCGAGAGGGTGTGTACGGGAAGTATTTCTTACTGACTGTTTCATTGATCCCAATTATTTCAAAAATCTGTGCAGACTGGTACGAGTGTAGCGTAGATATCCCTATTTTATTCATAATCTTAAGGACTCCCTTAGCTACTGCTTTGTTGTAATTATTAATTGCGACTTGTGCATGACCACTATTTTCCGATTGCTTTTGACTCAAAATTTCATTCACCATATACGGATTTATTGCACTAGCTCCGTAGCCAAACAACAATGCAAAATGATGGCACTCACGTGGCTCTGCAGACTCTATAATAATATCAAAACGGGATCTTATACCTTGTTTTACCGCAGTATGGTGAATAAATGAACAGGCTAATAACATAGGAATGGGTGCAAGCCCATCTGTCACTCCCCTATCCGATAACACTATAATATTGCACCCCCTTGCTACTGCCTCAGATGTGGCCGTCACACAGGCTTCTAGACTCGTTTCTAGCCCATTTACACCTTCATTTATTGGGTAGAGTACAGCGATAGTCTCTGCTTTAAAATTAGGTTCTGAAATGAATTTTATCTTGTCTAAATCTTCATTTGATATAATCGGATTCTGAATTTTTAGCTTTTTACAATGTTCTTCACTTACCTCAAACAAGTTGAAATCACTCCCTAAATGGATACTCACATCAGTCACAATATCTTCTCGGATACCATCAAGCGGGGGATTCGTTACTTGTGCAAAAAGTTGCTTGAAATAGTTGTAGAGAAGCTGCCTTTGATCGGAAAGGACCGCTAACGGGATATCATTCCCCATAGACCCTACCGGCTCTATACCACTAATACTCATAGGGGTAATAATGGTGTCCAAGTCTTCTCGCGTATATCCAAATAAACGAAGACGTTTATCAAACGATGTCTCTTCTACGGGGGGTGTATTTGTGGTATACGGTATGCTTGATAAAGGAACTATATTCTTCGTTACCCATTCTTGATACGGATGCTTGGATACGATATTTTTTTTTATTTCATCGTCTTCAATAATTCTTCCTGCGTTCATATCAACGAGAAACATCTTTCCCGGTTCTAGCCTTCCGTGTTGTAAAACATCTTCCGGTTTAATATCCAGTACCCCAATCTCAGAGGACATAACCACAAACCCACTTTTGGTAAGTGTATAACGAGATGGTCTAAGGCCATTTCTGTCCAATACTGCTCCGATCACGTTGCCATCGGTAAAAGGGATAGAGGCTGGTCCATCCCATGGTTCCATGATACAAGAGTTGTATTCATAAAAAGCCTTCTTCTCATCCGATATGTTTTCATCTTTTTCCCACGCTTCAGGTACTACCATCATCATAACTTCCGGCAAACTCCTGCCAGTCATGAGTAGTAACTCAACTACCATATCCATAGATGCAGAGTCAGATTTGCCCGCCAATATTATGGGAAATAGAGCCTTTATATCTGCACCAAAAACATCACTCTGCAGCAGGCTTTCTCGAGCCCTCATTCTGCTCACATTTCCTCTGAGGGTATTTATCTCTCCGTTATGACACATGTAGCGAAACGGCTGAGCAAGCTCCCAAGACGGGAAGGTATTGGTAGAAAAACGCTGATGTACTAGTGCAAGTCGAGTCACCAATGTACTATCTGATAAGTCGAGATAATACTCACTAATGTGCTCTGGCATAAGCAGGCCTTTGTATATAATAGTCGTGGTAGATAAACTGGAGAAATAGAATTGCCTGCCTTCGGATATTTTAGCTTCCCGTATGGCATTTTCACAAATTTTGCGAGCTGCATACAGTTTTGCTTTGAATAAATGGTCGCTTATTGAATCCTTTTTACCGATAAACACTTGTTTCACGCTAGGCTCATGCTTTGCAGCTATTTTGCCCAATACTGCAGAGTCTACAGGCACGTCTCGCCACCCAAGTAGTGTTAGGTCTTGATCCGCTAGGCATTGCTCAAATTGCTCTTTAGTGTATTGAGCCTGATTTGTTCTTTTAGGCAGAAACACCATACCAACCGCATATTCGCCAATGCTTGGCAGGCTGAAAGAACATTTTTTCACAAAAAAATCATGGGGGATATCAAATAAGATACCAGCTCCATCTCCAGTACGTCCATCTGAACTGACGGCACCACGATGTTCTAGTTTTACAAGGATATCCAGTGCCTTATGAATAATATCATTGGATCTTACTCCTTTGAGATTGCAGATAAATCCAGCACCACAATTGTCGTGCTCAAACTCTGGTAAATAAAGGCCTTGTTCTTTAATCATAATAATCTTCTAAGTAGTTGACATCCTTTTCTCACCATTACCAAGCGACCAACACCCCTCTCATGTTTAGAGGTGTTGATCAATTAGTGCTTAACTAAAAAAAAATGAATCTTTAGAGCATCTGCTCTCCATGTTGGCTTATATCTAACCCTCTATCTTCTTGATCATGTCGCACCCTCATAGGAATCACAAGATCTACAAATTTGTAGAGTAACCAACTCCCAAAAAAGGTAAAAATTGATACTAAAACTAATCCTAAAACATGATACATAAAAGTAGTTGTACTGCCATAAACTAGGCCAACTTCTGCTGCAAAAACTGCAGTAAGTATCATACCAACCATTCCTCCTACACCATGACTTGGGAATACATCTAGTGTATCATCCAAGTTAGACTTCGTACGTAGTCTTATGGCCCAATTGCTCACAAGTGAAGCAATAAATCCAATAAAAATAGACTGGCCTATATTTACAAACCCAGCTGCAGGAGTAATGGCCACTAACCCAACTACTGCACCTATGCATGCGCCTATTGCCGACATTTTTCTGCCGACCATACGCTCATAAAATACCCAGGTGATCATTGCGGTAGCGGAAGCAACATTGGTATTGGCGAATGCGATAACGGCATCTGAATTGGCTCCTAAAGCTGAGCCAGCATTGAATCCAAACCAACCAAACCACAGCAAGCCAGTGCCTAGTATTACATAGGGCACATTGGCAGGAACTTCTGTATTCTTTTTTCTCTTTCCTAAAAAAACAGCTCCAGCCAATGCAGCAAAACCTGCTGACATATGAACTACTGTTCCTCCTGCAAAATCTAAAATACCCCACTGCCTGAATAACCCATCTGGATGCCAGGTCATGTGGGCCAAAGGACTATAGATAAAGAGACTAAACAATACCATAAATAAGATATAAGACCTGAACCTAACACGCTCTGCTAAACTTCCTGTTATCAGTGCTGGAGTTATTATAGCAAATTTCAATTGGAACATCGCAAATAACAAAAAGGGTATAGTTGCAGCAAATTCTGGATTCGGCTCCGCACCAACACCACTAAAGTTAAAGTATGTAAGAGGATTACCAATGAATCCGCCGATACTATCCCCGAACGCCAGACTAAATCCAACTACAATCCAAAGTACGCTTATTACGCCGAGTGCGATAAAACTCTGTAGCATCGTAGATATAATACTTTTTTTATTCACCATACCGCCATAAAAAAAGGAAAGTCCTGGCGTCATAAGTAGAACAAGAGCACTAGCTACTAGCATCCAAGCAGTATCTCCAGAATCTATACTCGATGAAAGTTCTGTGTAATTTTCTGCCAGTAATACACTCAGTAAAACCAGAAGTGTAAGTGCTATAAAATTTATCTTTTTGCCCATCGTTTGTTTCGTCTATCGCGGTACTCTTTTATCGACTTGTTACCGCGAGTAATTCTCTTCAAAAAGCGATTTTTTTATCCAAAAAGTATTTATAAAAAAATAAAATATCTCGATTTATAATGCGAAATAATTTACATAAACAAAAGATAATTAGATATTTGAATTCTAATTCGAATGAAGTATAAGAAAGAAAATGATCTATTTACCATTTTAAATGCACTGAATAAATCGCAGAAGCTTTTGTTATCACGTAAATGGGCAAATGAACCGTACCAGTCATTTATATACGTAAAAACATATCAGGCTTTACTCAAGCAAAAAAAATACGATAGCCAAGGACTAGTAGATACTATCCCCGAATTAAAAATGCACCAATTGGCCAATGTTCAAAAGGAACTATTTAGTAAAATATTGGAGCATTTGAGAGCTCAGCAAAAACGAACTCCTTTTGAAGAATACAGAACGTTATTAAAAAATTATAGTATTCTAAAAGGATTAAATCTTCCTGAGCAAGCCAACAAATGGAAGAAAAAAGCAATTGTGTACAAAGCCACAAACTCTATTATCAATGATGCGGTGCTAGTAGACGAAGAGACCTATTACTACGAGACCATGTCAAAACCGGAGATGGTATCCGAATTCAAGCTCTACAGTGATATGAGTCCATTGACCAAACAGCTAATGGATGGTTATCTGCAGTTTAGGCAGTTTTATCTACAGCATAGATTTAGCAAAAATGAAACGGAACATCATACGCTAGAAGTACAGCTAAAAAAAATCACCCATGGCATAGATTATACTGAATTATCCCTATTTAATAAAATAGTCTACAACCGCATGTTGTACCATTATAATTACACTCAGCGTAATTTTGTGTTGAGTTATAAATACTCATCCTCTCTCGTCACGATATACGAAGAATATGGGCTCGCCAATCACTACAAAGAAGTGTACCTCAAACTACTTAATTATCAGTTGATGTGTTTATTTCGGCTCAATGCGACCAGCAGGTATGCACAGCTTATCGATAAATTTAAGCACTTACAATTCTCGTCTAGCTTGCCTGATATTAACCTTCTCCAAGAAACGCATTTCAAATACTCCTTGACCCACACGCTCAACCTCTATATGATACAAGGAGATTTCCGGGGAGGCTTACGGCTATTCAAAACACTAAACAATTCATTCGAAATGCTAGACAAGAAAAACAATGCAGGGTACGTAAACAGTATTAACTACAAAATAGCCTGCTTGTATTTTGGCAATGAGCTATACGAAAACTGCATCGTTTACTTGGATAGAATCATATACAATATGGACATTACAGGTAGACCCGATTTACAGATATTTTCACGTATTCTCAAGCTTACATCTCTGTTTGAATTGCAAGATACAGAATACATTTTTGAGAATATACGAAGCGTATATAGTTACCTCGCTCGCAATAAGCAGCTGGACAAGTTTCAAATAGAAATAATGCAGTTTTTAAGAGTGTGTGCCAAACTACCTACCATAGAAATAAGACAAGAACTCGTAAACCTACGAAAAGCAATGCTGGTAGTGGCTCAAAATAAATTTGAGCAACGCCCATTCTTTTATTTTGACATCATCGGTTGGCTCGATAGTAAGCTGGATAAAAAATCGCTCTCGGAAACAATAGAGAGAAGAGGGCTGGGTCACCGAGTACTCTATTAAAATCACATTTGTACGGGTATAAAGCCATAGCTTTGCGCCCATGTCTGCAACACACAAGACCATTGCCGAGATACTTGCAAAACTGAATATTACTGAACGTAATGATATGCAGATGCAGGCTCAGGCAGCCTACGAAAAATCAAAGGATATTGTCATCCTCTCTCCTACAGGTAGTGGTAAGACATTGGCATTTTTACTTCCCCTAGTAGGCACACTGGACCCCACTATCAAAGAAATTCAAGCACTTATCATAGCTCCTACTCGTGAGCTAGCTATGCAAATAGAGCAAGTAGCTCGCTCAATGGGCTCAGGTTATAAGACAAACGTAGTATACGGTGGCCGTAGCGGCTCTCAAGACCGTAGAGATATTGAAACACGCCCTGCTATACTCGTGGGAACCCCAGGTCGTATTGCAGACCACTTGGAGCGAGGAGCGTTTGCCACCAAACATATTAAAACACTCATCCTAGATGAATTTGACAAATCACTCGAAATAGGTTTTGAGGCAGAAATGATTTCCCTAATAGACAACCTATCGTCTGTAGAAAAGAAAATTTTAACATCGGCTACCCAAGCCGTTGATATCCCTGTATATGCGCAACTCAACGATCCTATCCGTATCGATTTTTTGGCTACACAGACTAGTAAACTGAGAGAAGTACTAACCGTTGCGCCAAGAGAAGAAAAACTTCCACATATGCTCAAATTGCTCCAGCACATAGGCAATGTGCCAGGTATTATCTTTTGTAATTTCAAGGACACTATAGCAGGGGTTTCTAGCTTTTTAACCGAAGAAGGCGTTTCACATGGCGTATTTTATGGAGGGCTAGAGCAACGTGATAGAGAGAGTGCATTAATCAAATTTAGAAACGGAACGCATCAAATACTTCTCGCCACCGACCTAGCAGCAAGAGGCATCGACGTTCCAGAACTCGGATTTATTCTGCACTATGAATTGCCCTCTAGAGAAGAAGAATACATACACCGTAATGGTAGAACTGCCCGTATGAATGCCGAAGGAACCGCCTATATTCTAGCTCAGAAAGGACAAGACGTACCGGAGTATATGCCAGAGATAACAGAACTAAAGCCTACAGGAGGTAAGCGTTTGCAAGCTTCTGAGTGGGCTACACTATTCATCTCTGGAGGCAAGAAAGATAAAGTATCTAAAGGTGACGTAGCAGGTTTACTAATGAAACAAGGCGGACTCGCTCCTTTTGAAGTAGGTAAAATAGAATCAAAACTGGAATGCACCTTCGTAGCGGTAAAAAAAGAAAAGATTAAAGAGGCCATAACCAAGACCAACAACACCAGGCTAAAGAAAAAAAAGGTACGCGTAACGCCTTACTAGGTGCTACATTCTCCTGTTACCAACCCATACGAATCTTCTATTAATAAAAGAGGCATCTGCAAAGGTGGCATTGCCGGCAGGATTGCCTCCCGTGACGTGAAAATCTGAAAAAGCAGCATGTTGGTTTACAAACCCAGCACCTGTCAAATTGAAACTCACGGGGACAAAGGCTTCATTCATCTGCTCTTCTATAATCGCTTGTGTTCCTGCATCTGTACTAAAGGCCAAGCATGTTATTGCTCCTTTTGACGTGGCTAATGAACTAGCAACGGCAATAGATTCCAATGTGTTTTCTGTCTTCACTAAAAACACCAGCGGACCAAAAAACTCCTCTCGATAAACTGTTGCACTTGCATCTGTAGCCATAACAGTGGGACTCTGTATTCTAGCGTTTGGAGCATCAGGATTTTCTACTTTTTGCGGAGCAAGAAGCACTTCTCCTTCTTGTGATGATATGCGGCTAAGAGTTGTATCATTTTGCACAGCACCCAGTGTACCTGCACCCATTTTAGGGTGACTTATCACACCCTTTACTGCTTCAACTATTTGTGCAGCCACATCATCAAAGGATAACACACTATCCTCCGTTTTTACCTCATTGGCAATAAATATGTTTTGCGGAGCAGTGCACATTTGCCCGCTGTATAAACTGACAGAAAAGGCTATGTTTTGAGCTACTGCTTTCACATCCCTTACAGAATCTATAATTACGGAGTTAATCCCCGATTTTTCTGTAAATATGGTCTTATCCAAACTCTCTACATAATCACCAAAGGCATTGCCACCTGTATAGTCTATAAGTTTGATAGCTGGATGCTCTGCCAGTGCTTGAGTGATCGGATTAGCGACTGTGTCCGGTGCGAGTTGTACGATATTGGCATCGTAGCCTTGCTCGGCAATAACCTTGCGAAGCTCTGCGACAAATAGGGCAATAGCCAAAACAGACTTTGGATGCGGTTTGATGATTGCTGTGTTGCCACAGATAAGATTGGCATACACACCAGGTACGGTATTCCAAGTGGGAAATGTAGAGCACCCGATTACCAAGCCAATACCTTTCGCAATCGGTTTCCAGCTTTTTTGTACGTCTAGCGAATAGTTGCCCAATGGCTTGCTAAACGCTAAATCGTTGGGATAGCGAGTGAGTTCCTGCACGCCCATTGCTATTGCTTCTAAAGCTCTATCTGCGGCATGCGGACCACTTGCCTGAAAAGCCATCATAAAACTCTGTCCTGTGGTATGCATCGTAGCGTACGCTAATTCGAAAAAGCGTAATCGCACTCGTTCTAAACTCTCGATGAGAATACCTGCTCGTGTTTCTATACTAGCACTCTTCCAGTCTTTGGCGGCAGCCGCACTATGCGAAACATAGGTATCTACAGCCAGTGCAGGATACCGTACACCTGTGCCATATTGCCAGAGGGGTGAGACTTCTTCGCCTACCCAAGTAGCTGCATCTTGATTTAGTTGCGTAAAATTTTCATTGAGTAATCTACCAAAAGCTTCTTTCCCTTTGGTATCTAACGCAGGATCATACGCTTTGGGATGCTCAGGGTAAGGGGAGAAAAACTGACGAGTACTGAGAGCTTCTATGGCTTGACCAAGCAGCTCTTTGTGTTGTAAATAAAGTGCTGTGTGCGTCATGCTATGCTCTAGTTTATTTGTTTTTTATGTATTCTATTGAAATAAATAATCCCCACTACACCCAGTAGCATCATGACCAAAGAAATAATCTCTGCTTGAGTGAATGCTACTCCCTTAAATTGATCTGGATTAACCCGAATACTTTCTATGGAGAAGCGTTCTATTCCTGCAAATATGAAATAGATAGCAAACAACACACCTGGTGCAAATTTCTTACGTATAGACCACAGAATAACAAAAATAGTAAGTGCCATGGCGATCTCATATACGGGTGTTGGCCATACTGGATCTTCTAGTATGAGGCCGTGTACATTATTAGGATAGTCATACGCCCACGCCCAATCAGGTAGCCAGCTCAACCAATCTGGCTTAGGAGCAAGATTTTTTATACCCCAATCTCCATCTCCACTAAAGTGGCAGCCCATTCTACCTATGCCGTAGGCTAACATCATAGATGGTCCACCTATATCGAGCATCGTTTTCCATTTTACGCCGTGTTTATGTGAATACCAAAGCACGCCAATAGCCCCGCAAAGTAGCCCTCCGAAATAGGTGAGACCGCTGAAAGGATCCCTAAATAACACCATGGGGTCATCTACCAAATCACTAAAATGCTCCAAGTGGTGAAATAACTTAGCTCCGGCAAAACCGCTAATGGCAGCTACCATCGTTAAATTCCCCATCATCATATACGGATGAAAAGTCATTGTCTTGCCCGCTACATAGGGGGGGTCTTTTTTGAGTTGGAAATATTTTAAAACGATAAAAACTACCGCTAGCAGAATACCCCAAAGCAAGGAACCCTCCGTAGAGAGTATAAATGCCTGCGGATTGCCAGATAGCTGACTGAAATTAAGGGCTAAATACACAATTTTGAAACCAACTATAAAACCTACTAAAGCACTGGAGAGATACTCCCAAGCCAGGTTTGGTTTGTCTATTGCTTTTTGGAAAGCACTTACTTTCCCTTCTTTCTCGTACCTTTTAAACTCTAGGGTCATGACCCAACTTGCCACTAAAAAAGCGAGGGCCACAAAAAAGCCAAACATCATTACGATCTTGAATGCGGGAATGCTGATACCAAAAATATCGAGAACGGCGTCGTATAAAGTAGGATACATATTATTGTGTTGGTGCGAATTAACGTATGAAAATTTTAAATCAAGAAGAAGATCGTGTTAAATGTAGGGATAGTCTCGTTGAGTGCTACTTATACAGTGAAAATAGAAACCCGTTCTTATCCTCTATTTGGTTAGCAGGCAAACTCTCTATCATTTTTAGAATATCCCTATTTTGTGCAACAGACGCTTTAGGTAAGTACAACCTATCGATATCATTTTTGATCAAAGCAGCATGCCAATCATACCCATCTATGGCTATCCCTTGTTGTATGAGTGCTAAATTTGCATACAACTCATTACTCTTGTAGTGACTCCATGTCTCATCATTTAACCGTGATAGGTAACCGCTCGGCATCTTAAATTCATACCACTGCTGCAGTAGTAAATGATTCTCATCAAACTCGCCAAACTGGTGGTAGCCGTCGCGTATCCCGAACGGAAGCATAAGCACATTCTCACCTTTCGTCTCCAAAAGAACACCTCGCTTTGAAGCAGGTAAAGATATTGACTCCATATCTTGCTGTACATGTTCTAAGTAAAATAATATTACGGATGCCAACAAGAAGACTGTAAAGCTCAGTTTTATGCTCTTTGCTTTCCATTTTAAATGGACCACCCTAGCCATAAATAAAGTCCCAAATATAAATACCAACAAGATGAACCTATCGGGGGAACGCACATTATTGACAAATGGGATAAAGTGCACTACCGCAGTAACATTATACCAAAAATCTGTACCCGCTATGCGAATAACAGGAAGAGTAACAAATGTAAATAGTGTTGTAGCAAACAAGAAAAATCGAGTCCATTTGTCCTTATCTTTCTGCTGCACATAAAAGAGCAAGCTCAGAATAAACAAGGCAATAAAACTATACCCTAAAAAAATCTTATTATCATTAAGTGCATGGGGAAGATCCCCAAAAATATTGTTCTGAAAAAAGCGAGAATTCAACCCTTGATTTACTAAACCTCTTACATCTGCAGCTGCCCAAATAGCTCCTTTCTCATCAATACCAAGAATCCTTAGCAAACGAATACTTATATGACCTAAGACCAAAGCTCCAAGTAAAACGGACATCTTCTTCCAGCTCCAAAAGGAAAACCAGGCATCTAAAACCCCGAACCACAAGAGATAAACGGCTCCAAAAGCCAAGGAATAAAACACCACGTAGTAGTCCATAAAGAAACCCACTAAAAGTAAAAGTACAGTAGGCAAGGCATGTTTTTTATTCATCCTAAAGCCTTTTTGATAAGGCATCCACTTTAAAAATGACAACAGAATAAAAGGTAAGACGCCAATGAGTACCAAATTATAATGCACACCTACTTTGGCGAGCACATATGTATTAAATACCACTAAATAAGCAGCAGATATGGCTAGCAAATACTGAATATCAAAATATCTCGCCAAACGATAAAAACCAACAAAGGATACTACCAGCTGAATGGCAATACCTAGATTAATAGACATGGCTATATTACCAATGATCAGATGGAGTAACCCAAACCAAATAGTATAGGCGGGCATCCACAGGCTAGTGCCGTTGGGTGAGCAGATATAGT
>CAJXIQ010000028.1 GCA_913054375.1 uncultured Bacteroidota bacterium | reverse complement strand
TATAATCTTAGCCCCTCTATCGTGGCCATCTTGACCCATTTTGGCAACTAGTATTCTCGGTCTACGTCCATCTCTAGCAGCAAAATCATCTGCTGCTTTTCGAGCTGCTATTACCTTATCATTGTTTTGCACTTCTTTCAAATATACACCACTTATAGTTGCATTCTGAGCTTGGAACCTTCCAAAGACCTTCTCCAAAGCATCAGACATCTCTCCCAGGGTAACCCTGGCTTCTGCGGCTTCTACACAAATCGCGAGCAGGTTGCCATCAGAACGAGCAGCTTTTTCAAGTCTAGCTAAAATATCAATAGCCTTATCTTCATCCCTTTCGGCCTTTACCATATTTATCCTGTCTATTTGACTTTTACGTACAGCGTCATTGTCTACTTCTAAGATTTCAAAGTCTGATCTCTCATCTGTCTTGTACTTGTTTACACCTACAATAATTTCTTTCCCTGCGTCTATTTTGGCTTGTTTCACCGCAGCACATTCTTCTATTCGCATCTTTGGAATACCGCTTTCTATGGCTTTAGACATGCCGCCTAGCTCCTCTATCTCTAAAATATATTCCCAAGCCTTGTCTGCCAATTCTTGTGTGTATTCCTCTATCACCTCACTGCCGCCCCAAGGGTCTATTACTCTCGTAATATCCGTTTCTTCCTGAATGATTTTTTGGGTATTTCTGGCAATTTTTGCACTGAAATCTGTTGGCAAAGCCATTGCTTCATCAAAGCTATTGGTGTGCAAACTTTGTGTGCCTCCAAAAATAGCAGCCAACGCCTCTATCGTAGTTCGAGCTACATTGTTATACGGATCTTGCTCGGTAAGACTCCAGC
Organism: uncultured Bacteroidota bacterium; assembly: GCA_913054375.1. Lineage (GTDB taxonomy): Bacteria > Bacteroidota > Bacteroidia > NS11-12g > UBA9320 > UBA9320. The sequence continues at coordinate 17,565 of CAJXIQ010000028.1, read as the reverse complement.
CGCTTGTCTGGCAATGTGTTCTAAGTGCCATGGATTTTGGATTCTGTGGATCGAACCGTTTTATAAGTTTAGCCCATAGCACTCTACCTGCACGTAGCTTGGCTATTTCCTTGTAGAAATTCATCCCAATCCCCCAAAAGAAAGATAGGCGCGGTGCAAAATCATCAATAGCCAACCCTGCCTCTATGCCTGTACGCACGTAGTCCAGACCGTCTGCTATGGTATATGCTAACTCCAATTCTGGAGTAGCACCTGCCTCTTGCATGTGGTATCCGCTTATACTGATACTATTAAACTTTGGCATGTTAGCTGAAGTATATTTAAAGATGTCGGAAATAATACGCATACTCGGAGCAGGCGGATAGATGTATGTATTCCGAACCATAAACTCTTTTAAAATATCATTTTGAATAGTACCCGCTAATTTTGCTTGATCCACTCCTTGCTCTTTTGCAGCAGCTATATAAAATGCCATAATAGGAAGTACCGCACCATTCATGGTCATGCTCACTGAGATGTCTCCCAGTGGTATCTCATCAAAAAGGATTTTCATATCCTCTATGCTATCTATGGCAACTCCCGCCATACCCACATCCCCCACAACGCGCTCGTGATCACTATCGTAGCCTCGATGCGTAGCGAGGTCAAAGGCTACAGAAAGCCCTTTTTGTCCTGCAGCTAAATTTCTTTTGTAGAAGGCATTGCTCTTCTCTGCAGTACTAAACCCTGCATACTGACGGATAGTCCATGCACGGATAGCGTACATCGTAGAGTACGGACCACGGAGGTAGGGTGCTTCTCCTGCAATAAATGTAGCAGAAGTAGTCGTTTGTGTGAGCACTGAATCGGGTTTAATAACCGTCAAATATTCTTTGGTCAACTTCTCCAAAAACCAACTTCCCCTTGCAGCATCGTGAAGCTCTGCCATGTAGCTTTCGCTTTTGAGTAGAACTAAGATGTTTTTGGCCAGTCGGAGACTTTGCTCTGACTCTTTGTTATTGAAGGGCAATACGCAGATATGCCTTGCTCCACCTACGACAGCAGATGCCGCAGCAATGGTTTGTCTTACCAAGTTATTATGCGTAAACGCATCATCTGTTGCCGGTATTACAACATTGATTTCTGTATTTGGATATGCAAATCTGAGAGCTCTCAGTTTGGCAATGTTCTCATAGAATTTAGTTCCTAGCTCAAAGTATACTACACTTTCATTTGCTGCAATGGCAAGGTTGTCTAGCTCTAAAATTCCACCACTCTTTCCTAGTTCATCTAAGTTATCTATCGTTCTGTCAACTCCTTCTAGTTGCACATTAGCTAACAATGTGATGTACCAATCTGATTGTTCTATGGGCACTAGAAACGTGCTATTCTCATCTGTATAATACGATTCTAAGGGGATGCCATCTGACGTGGTATACGCCAATTCTGCTAAGCTCTTTCCTTTTAGATCTTTGGTTGCTTTTGCTTTCCAATCTGCCAAACTCGCTTCCGCAAACTCATCAAACGATAGTGTTTTATCCAATTGCATTGTGGCAAAGGTAGAGAAGTTTGATAATTAGCACCTTATAGCCCAAAGATACCCAACTGATCTCTTTACTTCTCTGAAATATGCAAAGAGATGGATAAATATTGCCCTAATAACGAGTACTTTTCATGCAGTTGTTTACCCAACAGATATACTATATGAATGGAGGAGTGCTAATAGAAAAAAGCGGAATAGCGAACCAAAATTCAGCTATACCGCTCTAGTAGAGTCTATAAAATCCTTTCGAATCTTTAGACCCATTAATGAGGCTACTATTGCCTACTTAATGAATTTCTTGTGATACGTTTGATTGCTATTCCCATCTCTTAGTAGAATAAAATAACTGCCTGTGAGAAGGGATTCAATTTGAATGGTTGGATTAGTCAAATTACCCCTTAAAACCTCCTCACCCACTGTATTGAAAATTTGGTAGGAATCTATTTTTATGCTTGAACTGACTGTGATTTGATTTTGAGCGGGGTTGGGGTAAATAGATAACAATTGCTCTTCAATTAATGAAACCTCTAACCCTTGTAAACGAGAGATTTCTAAATTATAATTGCCCTTATCCGTTTCTCCTTTGCCCCCAACTGTAAGGTAATACGTTCCTGCCTCCTCAAGTCTAATATCTACTGAGGCATCTCCATTTGAGCAACCATCGATAGCATAAAACAAAGTAGAGTCACAGTAACCCGACGAACTTAATGCCAATACATTCTGAAAACTAGATCCGCACAAAGCAAATCGCCAAACACCACTCTCTGGTATAATAACCTCAAGTTTGTGAACAAGACCATCTCCTAAATCTTTGCAAAGCAAAGTATTATAATACCCAAATACATATTCAAATTCAAAAATGCCGTCACCATCATTATCTACCTCTGTTTTTATTCTATTGCCGTTCGCATCAAAATAATTAATTTTTTGGGCTATTGTTTTTCCAGCAGAATCAAATAATTCGTGTCTGACGAGATTTCCTTTTTCATCATAGGTATAAGCCTGAATTTTATCATAAACACCATCTCCATTTTCATCAATTTCATCTCGCGTTTTGTTACTATTTGCATCATAGGTATAAGTAGCAATATACTCTGGAGCACCATCTCCATTTTCATCTCTTTCATCTCGCGTTTTATTACTATTAGCATCAAAGGCATAGATATAAATTTTATCTAAAACACCATCACCATTGTCATCTCTTTCATCTCGCGTTTTATTACCATTAGCATCATAGGTGCAATTAGCAGCATAAGTTAGAGCACCATCTCTTTCAACTTCTTCTCTTATTAAATTTCCATTTATGTCATAACTAGAATTAACAATTTCGTCTATCTGACCATCTAGGTCTAGATCCCACTTACGACTTGTTTGATTTCCATTTGCATCGTAAGTATAGGAAATATATAATATAAAATCACCCGGTCCAACTCCGTCTCTATCCGCCTCTTCTTTAAGTAAATTCCCATTTAAATCATACGTTTTTAAAAGGAAATAGTTTTTTACACCATCTCCATCGTCATCAGATTCAGTCCTTATTTGATTGCCGTTAGAATCATAAGTGTAAGTAGAAATTTCGTCAACTATTCCATCTCCATCGTTATCAAATTCCCTCCTTGTTTGATTTCCATTAGAATCATAGGTGTAAATGTAGATTCGATCTAATTTTCCATCTCCATCATTATCTCCTTCCTCTCGAGTTTTATTACTTTTAGCATCATAGGTGTAAGTGTAGATTCGATCTAATTTTCCATCTCCATCATTATCAGACTCATCTTTTAAAATATTACCATCTATATCTTGACTAGAAAACTGAGAATAAGAAATTAATCCGCCATTAATGTCCTGACCAAGCCATAATGAATCAGCTATCTTATTATTATTTTCATCAAAAACTATAATTACTTTTTGATGAATTTTTCCATTACCATTTGTATCAAGAGTGGAAAAGACTAGTCTACCATTATCATTATATTCAGCGTAGAAAGATGAAGTTAAGTTCCCATCTAAATAAATTTTTTGACTATTAAGATCACCAAAACTATTGGCTGTGTTAAAAATAAATTTACCGGGTGCATTTATGATAGTGGGATCATTATTTTCTTGAGCAAAATTCTTACTTGAAAAAACTGTTAATAGTGTCAAAGTAGAGATTAAATAGTATGCAAAACGTTCCATAAATGCGAGTTTAGTCATAATTCGATCAGTTGGGCAACAAAAAAATATTTTTTTTCGCAAAAATTTAACACGCTTTGGATTAGGATAATTTTACACTCTGAGTACGTTAATGCCACAGAACTATTTTTTATCCTAAAGCCACACAATCCTAATTCTTATCTTTGCAAAGCGATGTACAACAACATTATATCAGAAAATCAAGGCGTAGTGCAAATCATCACCATAAACCGTGAAGAAAAGCTAAACGCACTGAATGTAGAACTCATACAGGAAATAGGACAAGAAGTAGCTCGTCTTAATAAGGAAAAAACCGTACGCGGTATTATCATCACTGGAAAAGGTCAAAAAGCCTTTGCTGCTGGTGCAGATATTTCTGAATTTGCCAACTTTGGCGAAACCAAAGCAAAAGAAATGAGTACAAAGGGCGGAAAAGTATTTACTAGCTTGGAAGAAAGCGAGATACCGATAATAGCAGCGGTGAATGGCTACGCCCTGGGTGGCGGATGCGAGCTTACCATGGCTTGCCATGTGCGTATAGCAAGCAATAATGCACTCTTTGGCCAACCAGAAGTGAACCTAGGTGTGCCTCCAGGATACGGTGGAACACAACGTCTTGCACAAATAATAGGAAGAGGCAGAGCTCTAGATATGCTCATCACCGCCAAGTCTATAAACGCTGCAACTGCTCTGGACTATGGTCTAGTTACGCAAGTGGTTTCTCCAGAAGAATTATTGCCAACATGTACCAAATACGTAGAGAAACTAGTCAGTAAATCGCCTCTCGCAATCGCAGAAGTAATAAAGTGTACCAATGCGTTGTACGAAAACATAGACGGTTTGCACTACGAAATTGCCTCTTTTGCAAAAAGCTTCGAAACCAATGATTTCTGTGAGGGGACCGCTGCGTTCATTGAAAAGCGCAAACCCAACTACAACTAAAAGAATAATAGAATCCCCTTTTATTTTGGCATTCTATTTGTTCTTTAGGTGTTGAACCTTAATTTTGACACAATAATTAAACAATAGAACAATGAAAAATTTAATCTTACTTACTGCTTTTGTATCTGGATTCTCAATAATGGGTGTTGCTCAGACAGAAGACACCAAAGCTAACGTAACTTTGAGTTCTACAACTCAATCTAAAATGAGTCTTGAAAAAAAATCACATGATTTTGGAACTATAGAAGAAGGGGTGCAAGCAACCGTTACTTTCACATTTAAGAATACTGGAAACGAAGCTCTAGTACTCAATAGCGTGAAAGCGTCTTGTGGATGTACTACACCAAAATGGACGAGAGAGCCTATAGCTCCGGGACAAGAAGGGGTAATTACAGCGATATACAACTCTAAGGGAAGACCAGGCAACTTCACAAAAACCGTCACTGTAAAGCACAATGGTGAAGGCGGAACTGAATTCCTTACGATAAGAGGTGTAGTAAATAGAGCTGCTCCAGTTGTGACTCCAACAGTTGCAACTCCAGAACAATAAACAACACTCCAATACCATAAAAACCCTTTGCGCTGCAAGGGGTTTTTTAGTTTATAAAAAACGCAACAGCCCCCTCTTCTTGCTCATAGTTGTGATACTGATTGCTGTAAAGAAAACGAAGAGGTTTCACCTCTTTTTCTTGTTCACTGCAGCGAATGCTCTACACGTTCAATTCGGCAGATTTACCAAACCATCCCGTTAGGCCACCGGTATGTACAGCCATGATTCTCTCCCCTTTTTTTATGCTACCATTTAAACAGAGTTTGTGAATGGCCAACATCATTTTGCCCGTATAGATGGGATCGAGTAAAACACCTGTTTCTCGTGTAAACTTTTTAATAAATTGGATCAACTCTTCGTTGGTTTTGGCATATCCCCCGCAATGGTACTCATCATACACAGTGACACCCTCTACGCCATACTCTTGCTCAAGATCTGCAGCAATGTAGCCATCGCCTTTTAAAACCTGTACTCCACACACTTCTGAGGTTAGAGCAAATTCTCTTGCATAAGTAGCCAAACCGCTGATAGTAGTACCCGTACCGCAAGCAACAAAAATTTTGTCTATGCTTGAGGTGTCTGTCTCCCGTAAAATATCGTGACAGCCTATGGTACCCAACTTTCCTGCTCCACCTTCGGCTATATAAAGAACTCGCTGAATTACCCCTTCGGTTCTATTGCTTTCCTTATATGCCTCCCGAGAAACATACTCTAACTCCATCCCATAGAGCCTACATATTTTGAGTACAGAATTTTCATTTTTTGGCTCTTCCCCTCGCACAATTCCTGTGCACGGTACTTGTAAAATAGCACAGCTAGCTGCAGTAGCCACTAGATGATTAGAATACGCACCGCCAAACGTAGTAATGGAATCGTAATCACTTTTAGCATAGTGGTCAAATATACCAGAGAGTTTCCGCCACTTATTGCCCGATATTATCGGATGAATAAGATCGTCTCTTTTCAGATATAACTCTATTCCTGCCGCTTCAGTCCACGGCGTTTTTAGTAGTGTTACAGGACTGGGTATAGTTAAGTGAGATAGTATATCCATTTTACTGCTTATCTGAAAAATGCTCTTTAATATGTGCCCAAACCACATCACCCTCATAGCCTTTGTTCATCACAAACTGTGCGGCCTTATAGTTTTTTTGATACCCTTTGATCGTTTTTAGACTACTTATCTTTTTCTCCAAGAGGCCGTGTAGCACTTCTGCATACTTAGCGCCGTCTATTTCTCTCATCCCTTTCTTGATACAGTAGTCCGATATTTTTCGTCTTTTGAGCTCCATTCTTATCTTAACTCTACCCCATTTTTTATAAATAAATTTACCCCGAACAAAGGCTATTGCAAAACGCTCCTCATTGAGAAAGTCGTGCTGAATCATCTCGAAAATAAGTAGCTCCACATCATCTGGCGATAGCCCAAAAGAATAGAGTTTATCTCTCACTTCTTGGTGACACCTCTCTTGATAGGCACAGAACTTGGCTATCTTACTTTTGGCCTGACTCGGCGTATATTTTATGTTGCTATACTCTGTCACTCTCAGGCTGCTAAATTAGTGCACAATAACACTACTTTTGTAATAAGCTTGTACAGATTAGAAACTATAGCAGACATAGTAAACGGAAAACTTCACGGAAATGGTGATATCCAAATAATCAACATATACACCGACACCCGCAGTAGCAGGCAACACGCAGCGCTTTTTATTGCAATCAAAACCCCAAAGAACAACGGAAACACCTTTGTTCCACAAGCTGTAAATCAAGGCACTTTAGCGGTATTGGTTTCTGATAAACCCAAAATACGCTGCAACTATATTTTAGTAGAAAACACCCTAGAAGCTCTACAGAAGCTCGCAAAACACCACCGTAATCAATTCAATATTCCGGTACTGGCTATTGCCGGTAGCAATGGCAAAACCATCGTGAAAGAATGGGTAAGTACACTACTAAATGAGAAACACGTAGTTTGTAAAAGTCCGAAAAGTTATAACTCGCAGATAGGCGTGCCCTTGTCTTTATGGAAACTAGGAACAAATCATACTGTAGGTGTATTTGAGGCAGGAATATCCGAATCCAACGAAATGGACAACTTAAGTGAAATGATACAACCAACCATTGGGGTGTTTACTCATTTGGGCGACTCCCACTCCGCCCATTTTAATAGCATAGAACAAAAACTCCATGAAAAGCTTAAGCTATTTGCCTACTGCGATACTATAGTATGCTCAACACACCAGCTAGAAGTAATTTCTGCCATCGAGAAACTAAACAAAAAAACGTTTACATGGGGGAATGATAGCGTGTGTGACCTATACGTGGCCAAGTCTACGGCTGGAGAGTATATCCTCACGTACCTTGACCGTAATTACGCCTTAAAACTCAATAATAGCGATAAGGCAACAGTAGAAAATACATTCACGTCCATCGCAACAGCTCTTGCGCTGGGTTTAGAAATCGAACCAATAATAAAAAGAGTAAATCAGCTGCCCACTATTGATATGCGACTACAGCAAGTAGAGGGAATCCAGGGCAACACATTGATTTTAGATTATTATAACTCCGATTTTCAGTCTATTGATATCGCATTCGATTTTTTAAAACAACAAAATACACACGAAAACATCACGGTCATTTTATCTGACATATTAGAAAGTAACCTAGAAGCATCACAACTGTATAATGACGTAAATACAGCACTACTAAAACACAACGTAAGTCAGTTGATTGGTATCGGAAAAGAAATATCAAATGCTCATGATACCTTCGAATTGCCGAGTACTTTTTATCCAGATGTAGCTTCTTTTCTCAAAAAGCACTCACTGTACGAGCTAAAAGAAGAATGTATTCTCTTAAAAGGTGCTCGAAAATATGCGTTTGAAAAAATAGCAGAAAAGCTACGAAAAAGAACACACCAAACGTGCTTGGAAATAAACCTGAGCAAAATGCAACACAACATAGACACCATTAAGCTTAAAGTAGGTAATGATACCAAGATAATGGCTATGGTAAAAGCACTGGCCTATGGTAGTGGAGATTTTCAAATTGCAAAACTTTTAGAAAAAAATAAAATAGACTATTTGGGCGTTGCCTACACAGACGAAGCCACACAACTCCGTGCCTCTGGTATATCTCTCCCTATAATGGTACTCAACCCAGACCTTACCGATATCACTCCTTACATAGAAGACGATATTCAACCCGTGATTTACTCTTTTGCTAGTTTGGCTAAGGTTGCAGCAGAAGACATTGCAATACATCTAGAGTTTGATACAGGAATGAGAAGACTTGGCTTTCAAAAAAAAGAAATACCTCTTTTGGTATCCAAACTCAAGGAAAGTCCTAACCTAAAAATAGCTTCTATATTTAGTCATTTAGCCGGAGCAGACGATATCACCTTAGACGCATTTAGTGCTCAGCAAATAGCTGATTTTGAGCATATAAGCAGTACTGTAGAAATCCAACTAAATATTAAAACCCTGAAACATCTCGCCAATACTGCTGCCATAGAACGACTTCCATCTGCCTCCTTTGATATGGTAAGAATGGGCATAGGGTTATACGGTATTACAACATTAGAAGAGAATGACGTGCTCAGACCGGTAGGAACCTTCAAGTCTTACATATCACAAATAAAAACAGTGCCTGCAAATGCAGGAGTTGGGTACGGACAGCACAGTAAATCAAACACAGAAAGACAAATTGCCATCGTAGCCGTAGGCTATGCAGATGGATATTCGCGTAGTTTTAGCCAAGGCCATGGATCATTCCTGATCAATGAAAAACAAGCACCGATAGTGGGCAACGTCTGTATGGACATGACCATGTGTGATGTAACGAGCATAGTATGTGAAGAAGGAGACGAAGTGATTATCTTTGGAGAAAATCCGCGTGTATCTGAACTTGCCAAGCAAATAGGGACAATACCGTACGAGATACTAACCAATGTGAGCGAACGAGTAAACAGAGTTTTTTACCAAGAATGACCAAAGAACAACTGATAGCAGGAATAGCGGCTGGCGATACGCGAACGCTCAGCAGAGCCATAACCTTGGCAGAAAGTACGCTTGCAGAAAAACGCAACCTTGCTCTTGAAGTCATCTCATACTTCGGACCACAAAACGATACCTATAGAATAGGAATAACAGGAACTCCCGGTGCTGGCAAAAGCACTTTTATAGAAGCAATAGGAATAAGCCTACTCCAAGACCCTAAACGCAAAATAGCAGTGCTGAGCGTAGACCCAAGCAGTGGTAAAACACACGGTAGTATATTGGGTGACAAAACCCGTATGAACAAACTCAGTGCGCATAAACGTGCATACATACGGCCATCTGCATCTGGATTACAACTGGGCGGACTTGCCAAAAACACACGATTGGCCATGCTACTTTGCGAAGCAGCTGGATACAATACTATACTTATAGAAAGTGTGGGCGTAGGACAGGGAGAAACAGAAGTAGCTCAATTAACAGATTTATTTACGCTCGTACTAAACCCCGGCGGAGGAGACGAATTACAAGGCATAAAACGCGGTATTATGGAGATGGCAGATATCATTGTAATAAATAAAGCCGATGGCAATTCCGAACAACAAGCAAAAATAACCGCCAAAGAATACAGTATGGCACTGCACCTGATGCCTGAAAACAATAACCAATGGATTCCAAAAGTAATAACATGCTCAGCCTTAAAGCATAAAGGCATAGATGCCTTTTGGGAAAGGGTTTTCGATTTTGAGAAACAAGTGACCCGTAACCATTGGAAAGCAAATCACCGCAAAAAGCAAATGCTCTATTGGGCTCGTAAAAGTGTTCAAGATCTGCTACTTGGCAAATTAAGTGGCTACGAAGATGCTATAACCAAGGGTTTAGCAGAAGGCAAACTCCCCGAAGAGGTAGCGCGAGAAGTTGTAATATAAATCCGCAGCGGTAAGAAAAAGACTTTTAGCCTCTAGGCTTCTATTCCGAAGATTCGTAAAATACCCTCACCCAATCAAGTATTGTGTTTCGGAATACCAGATACGCAAGCGGTACAGCATTGTGTAGAGTGCCTGAGAGGAAGCAACCCAAAATGGGAAAAAAACATCCAAAAATACACTTATCCATAGTGTAACATATTGATATAGAGCGTCTTAATACTGGAAGCGTTCCTGTGGCATCAATTTTGTTTGCGTGCCTATACGGCAGAAACTGCTGCAACAGCAAAACAAGAACACTATGACAAATACCAAATACGCCTCCCCTTTTTTCTCATCTGTAAAATTTTTCTGCATCATCGGCATACTATCATGCAGCATTTTTTCTCACGCCCAAAATTGGAATGAAGTTATTAAGAGGGGAGCCTCCAATAGGCAGGTGGAGGATTGGTTTGGCTATGACGTTGCCATCAGCGATGATTATGCTATCGTAGGAGCACACTATGAGGATGAGGATGCCAATGGAGCATCTTTCAAAAGAAATGCTGGGTCAGCGTATATCTTCAAACTATCGGCAGGCGTATGGGTCCAGCAACAAAAAATCGTAGCCACCGATAGAGCAGCTGACAATCGCTTTGGGTATTCAGTCGCGATCGACGGTGAATACGTCATTGTAGGAGCAGAAGGCGAATCCAGTTCTGCCGGAGCAGCCTACATCTTTAAACGAACAGGAACTACCTGGACCCAGCAACAGAAAATCGTAGCCGCCGATCGGGCAGCAGGTGATCAATTTGGGCGGTCAGTATCGATCAGCGGTGAATACGCCATTGTAGGAGCAGAAAGCGAAGACCATGACGCCAGTGGGGGAAACACAGAGAGTCTTGCCGGATCAGCCTACATCTTTAAACGAACAGGAACTACCTGGACCCAGCAACAAAAAATCGTAGCCGCTGATAGAGGGAGATATGACTACTTTGGAGCGGCAGTTGCTATAAGCGGCGACCATGCTTTAGTAGGAGCACACTATGAGGATCATGACGCCAATGGAACGAATTTTGTCTCCAATGCCGGGTCAGTCTATACCTTTAAACGAACAGGAACTACCTGGACCCAGCAACAGAAAATTGTAGCCTCCGATGCAGGCGCTCAAGATATTTTTGGGTATTCCCTAGCTATCAGCGGTGAGTACGCCATTGTAGGAGCAGAAGGCGAAAACGATGACGCCAGTGGCGGGAATTACCGCACCGATGCAGGGGCTGCGTATATTTTCAAACAAACCGCAGGTACTTGGAGCGAGCAACAGAAAATTGTGCCCTCCGATAGGGAGAAGTATGACTATTTCGGTGTTTCAGTAGCCATAAACGGAAATTTTGCTATTGTTGGCGCATACTGGGAAGATGAAAATACAACTGGATCAGATTCACTCTCTAGTGCCGGATCCGCTTACATCTTTCAACAAACCAATGGGGTCTGGAACCAGCAGCAGAAAATTGCGGCCTCCGATCGGGCAGCAGATGATCAATTTGGGAAATCCGTAGCCATCAGTAGCAATTATGCCCTTGTTGGAGCTCACAAAGACGATGTAACAAATAGTGGAGGCACTACTCTCACCGATGCAGGATCAGTGTACTTCATTGAAAAAGTTAGCTGCATCAGCAGTTCTCCCGTGGCCTTGGTACGCGATTCTACCTATACCTCCAGTTTTACAGAATCTGTATCCGGTTGGACGAATTTCTGTACAGACAATGGAGAGCTATTATTATCCCTGAATACTGCGGGCAGCGGCGCCGTAATAAGCGCCACTCAAGTACAAGTGAAAACAGGGGCGATGAACACCTACAGCTATGGAACTGACGGTGGATTAATTGACAATGTAAGCGGATATATGCTCATGGACCGCTTGTGGGACGTAAGTCCAACCACCCAGCCGAGTACAGGCGATGTGGGCGTTCGGTTCTACTTCAGCAATGCAGAATACGACAGTTTAGTAGTAGCTGCTGCTAGGCACGTCAATTCCATGGCACTAGCCAGCCCGACAATCATCACAGCTCCCACCGATTTACAATTTTACAAAGCCACTACTGGCGCTGCTTTTTCCTACCCACACACCGTGATGATGGGAAAAATCTTATATGAGGGTTCGAACACTTCCGTAAACACATGGACGTATGCAGCAAAAGGAGCAGACCACAGTGCCGAGTTTCGTGTATCCTCCTTTTCTGGGGGTGGCGGAGGTGTAGGAGCAGACGATGCGGTGCTTCCCGTCACCTTGCTCGATTTCCACGGCGAGTGGCTCAATGCATCCACAGCCAATCTCTTCTGGAGAACCGCTAGCGAGATCAACAACAGCCACTTCGAACTAGAACGCAGCTTAGACGGACAGCATTGGCAGCACATCGCACGCCTGGAGTCCAAAGCTCCCAACGGAAATGCGCATCATATCGTAAACTACGCGCAATTGGATACCGATATGCCCGCTACACAGCCCTATTTCTACTACCGCTTGGTACAACATGATTTTGATGGAGCCATCGAAATACACACTCCCATTGTACTACGCCGGGAGCGGGGAGGCGTGCGCAGCACGCTAGAGACTATACTGCTATATCCCAATCCGTTCCGCGGTGAGCTCACCGTGGTGCATGCCGTAGAAGAAGAAGATGTGCGGATCGAAATAGCTGATGCCCTCGGCAGGGTGGTATATGCAGCAGACCGCGTAGCACCCCAGCAAACGATTGCCTTAGATCACCTGCCTGCAGGCCTCTACCACGCGACCATCACCAGCGCAAACGCACGCCAAGTACACAAGATTATCAAACACTAACGGACATTCACAGAACAACATATAAAAAGGGAGCACAATCGTGCTTCCTTTTTGTGTTACTGGAGACAACGGATACTGGGCGCGGAGGCGCTTAGTGATTCTAAAAATAAGAATAAGGATGTGCGATACGAGAAAAGACAGCACATCTTGTATACGTAACGTGCTGTAAAGCAACTAATTGCGTTCAATGAAGAGCCCTTGGCATCAATTTTGTTTACGTGCCTATACGGCAGATACTGCTGCAACAGCAAAACAAGACCACTATGATAAACACCAAATACTCCTCCCCTTTTTTTTCATCTGTAAAATTTTTCTGCATTATCTGCATACTATCATACAGCATTTTTTCTCACGCCCAAAATTGGAATGAAGTTATTAAGAGTGTAGCCTCCGATAGGGAGGCGGGGGATTGGTTTGGCTATGACGTTGCCATGAGCGGTGATTATGCCATCGTAGGAGCCCTCTATGAGGATGAGGATACCAATGGAACATCTTACAAAAGCAGTGCCGGATCAGCGTATATCTTTAAACTATCGGCAGGCGTATGGGTCCAGCAACAAAAACTCGTAGCCACCGATAGAAGGTGGGGGGATCGCTTTGGGAATTCCGTCGCGATCGACGGTGACTATGCCATCGTAGGAGCCACCAGAACAGATTATGATGCCAGTGGATTAAATTTTATCGGCAATGGCGGAGCTGCCTATGTCTTTAAACGAACCGCAGGCGTCTGGAGCCAGCAACAGAAAATCACAGCCTCCGATAGACAAGGAAATGATAATTTCGGGCATTCCGTATCCATCAGCGGCGAATACGCCATTATAGGTGCCAACAAAGAAGATCATGATGCCATTGGAGATAGCACACTGATTGATGCCGGATCAGCCTACATCTTTCAACGAACAGGAACTAACTGGACCCAGCAACAGAAAATCGTAGCCGCCGATAGAGCGGAATTTGATCAATTTGGAGAATCTATAGCCATCGAAGGCAACTACGCCATTGTAGGTGCTTACCAACACAATTACGATACCAGTGGAGGCGGGCTGGCTGATAATGCAGGAGCCGTTTATGTCTTCCAACAATCGGGCGGTACGTGGACCCAACACCAAAAACTCGTAGCCTCCGATAGAGCATCTGGCGACAGATTTGGACGGTCGGTCGCTATCAGCGGCAACTATATCATCGCTGGAGCAGACTATCACGATTATGACACCAGTGGAGGTAATGCCGTTGTAGATGCAGGAGCAGCATACGTTTTCCAACAGATGGCAGGTGTATGGACCCAACAACAAAAACTCGTAGCCTCCGATAGAGGGAGCAGAAGTGAACTATATGGAGAAGCCGTAGCCATCAATGGAGACTACGTCATAGTCACATCAAAACATGAAGATAAAGACATCAATGGAGCCAATACACGCTTTGGTGCAGGTGCCGCATATATCTACGAACGGGTCGGAGGAACCTGGATAGAAGATCAAAAAATTGTAGCCTCCGATCGGGAAACAGAGGATTATTTTGGGTTTTCCGTTGCCATTAATCAAGCAGGCGATGCGCTGGTATCTGCCGTTTTTGAAGATGAAGATACCAGTGGAGCTGATTCCCTCCGCAGTGCCGGAGCAGTGTACTTCTTTGAGCCTGCATGTTCGAAAATTGCGCCTGCTAATTTCCTTGGACCAGATATTTCTAGATGCACAGGCAATCAGAACATTAGTGTTAACATCCCCGGAGCAACCTACACCTGGAGCACAGGACAAACTTCTGACTCTATATCTGTATCTACCTCTGGAACGTACTCCATAACAGTCAACCACGCCGCCACGGGTTGCGTCCTTAAAGACACCATTGCAATAGATTTTTACACACATCCACCAAGTGGATTACCCGCCTCTCTAACGGTGTGTAGCGATACAGGTGCAATACTTACAAGCAAACCGTACGCACAAACCCGCTGGAATACCGGCGATACAACATCTGCTATTACAGCAAACTCTTCCGGTATATACTTCGTTACCGTTACAGATAACTTCGGATGTAGCAATACAGACTCTGTAAACGTAACCATTTACGCACTGCCATCAAGCGGATTGCCCGCCTCTCTAACGGTGTGTAGCGATACAGGTGCAATACTTACAAGCAAACCGTATTCAAAAACCCTTTGGAATACCGGCGATACAACATCTGCTATTACGGTAAACTCTTCCGGTATATACTTCGTTACCGTTACAGATAGCCTTGGATGTAGCAATACCGACTCTGTAAACGTAACCATTTACGCACTGCCTTCAAGTGGATTACCCGCCTCCCTAGCAGTATGTAGCGATACAGGTGTAATACTTACAAGCGACCCGTACCCAAAAACCCTTTGGAATACCGGCGATACAACATCTGCTATTACAGCAAATTCTTCCGGTATATACTTCGTTACTGTTACAGATAGCTTCGGATGTAGCAATACCGACTCTGTGAACTTGACTATTTACACACATCCACCAAGTGGATTACCCGCCTCTCTAACGGTGTGTAGCGATACAGGTGTAATACTTACAAGCAAACCGTATTCAAAAACCCTTTGGAATACCGGCGATACAACATCTGCTATTAAAACAAATTCTTCCGGTATATACTTCGTTACCCTTACCGATAGCTTCGGATGTAGCAATACCGACTCTGTAAACCTGACTATTTACGCACTGCCCACTGTAAGTGCCGGTAGAGACTCCTTTCGCTGTGGTAATAACCTGACGCTAACAGCCACTGGAGCAGACAACTATACCTGGAGCAACGGAGCAACTACCGCAGCAACCACAGTTACTAGTAGCGGAAGTTATAGCGTGCTTGGTGTTGGTAGCAACGGATGCACCAATAGCGACACCGTATCGGTGCAATTAGCAGATTTACCCGTACCAAATCTAGGGGCGGATACTACTTCCTGTTTGGATCCTATTTTATTATTCGCTGGTATTTTCCAATCCTACTCATGGAGTACAGGCGGTACGGGCAGATATCTTCTTGCAGATAGCTCTGGTTTGTACAGTATTATTGTAACCAATACCAACGGATGCTCGGCAACTGATAGCATACAGGTAAGCATATCCTCCCGCCCCAAAATTAACTTGGGTAACGATACCGTCTTTTGCGGAGATAACCTTTTACTTACGCTAGATCCAGGCAATACATACTTATGGAGCAACGGCAGCACAACACAATCCATAAACGCAAACAGCTCTGGTTCATACAGTGCTGTTGTAACCAATGCCAACGGGTGCTCGGCAACTGACACTATTAATGTTACGCTATTGAACAACGCAAGCACTCCAGTACTTTCCCGAGATGGAAACACGCTACATTCTACTATTGGAGGAACGCATCAGTGGTTTATTGATGGAAATCCAATAACCAACGAATCTGATAGCTTTCTTACAATAGATGAAATAGGTAGTTATACTGCTGTTTCTATAGACAGCAATGGATGTGTTTCAGATACATCCAATGCTCTAGCAAAAACGGCAGGCATTGGAAAACTCCCTTCCTCCTCCCTAAAAGTATACCCCAATCCTACCAACCACAAGGTGACCATTGATGCCTCTGGACTTGGAAAAATACAAAGCATTAAACTCTATGATAGCCAAGGAAAACTAGTGGAAAATACACAAACCACGAATAACTCTCTCGTACACCTAGAATGGACTGCAACAAACGGTATGCTATGGGTAGTAGTAACAACCAATAAAGGTACTTATAGAACGAAAGTTGTGAGCATACACTAGTATCCTCTTCCTAGTACCGTATATAGATTCAATCCATTTGTGGCTGTAGTATAATCAAGTACTAAAAATTATACTTTTGCACTAAATTAGAAATACTCAAAATGATAATTGGTGTCCCTGCAGAAATTAAAAACAACGAGAGCCGTATTGCTCTTACTCCGGGCGGAGCTCTTGAACTTACTAAACGCGGTCATACTGTATATGTGCAGAAAGATGGTGGCATAGGAAGTGGTTTCAATGACCAAATGTATAAAGATGCCGGTGCTCAGATATTAGGCACTATAGAAGAAATATATGCTATTGCCGAAATGATAATGAAGGTAAAGGAGCCCATAGAGTCTGAGTATAAACTCATCAGAAAAGACCAATTGGTATTCACTTACTTCCACTTTGCAAGTCATAGACCGCTTACCGATGCTATGATAGAAAGTGGTGCTGTATGCCTTGCATATGAAACAGTAGAAGCAGATGACAAAAGTTTACCTCTACTTGTGCCTATGAGTGAGGTGGCCGGCCGAATGGCTGTGCAACAAGGAGCTAAATACCTAGAAAAACCAATAAAAGGTAAAGGAGTTTTGCTGGGCGGCGTGCCAGGAGTACCTCCAGGTAAAGTACTTGTTATAGGTGGCGGTGTAGTGGGTACACAGGCTGCTAAGATGGCTGCAGGTCTTGGAGCTCAAGTAACTATACTCGATGTAAGTCTGACACGATTAAGATACCTAAACGACGTAATGCCAGCTAATGTGGTAACACGTTTTAGTAACGAAATGAACATTCGTGACCTTTTACCGCATATGGACCTCGTAGTAGGGGCAGTACTGATACCCGGCGCTAAGGCTCCAAACTTGATTACTAGAGATA
>CAJXIQ010000027.1 GCA_913054375.1 uncultured Bacteroidota bacterium | reverse complement strand
AATACAAAAATCTGATTGTGAAATATATCAAAATCTGCCGAAAGTTGATTGCCGTGAGCTGCCCATGAAGCACAAAAAGCTACGAGCTCTACTCTGATGGCCATTTGCTCTGTTTCGGTCAGTGGTCTATTGGCTACGTATATCCAGATACGCCCGTTTCCTTTGAGTGCTGGGAACATAGTGCAAAGATAGGGTTATTCAAACTTAAGTTCAAATGCTACGTCCTCGTTCAAAACAGCATACGTACATTTAACAAAATCAAGTGTATCCTCGTACTCAGATATATGGAATGTGCCAACCCTATTTACATCATTATTCCACAATTGAGGACACGAAATATTCCAAAAAGTTTGTCTTATCACTAAGGTCTGTATCTTCGCTCACTATGAGTAAAAGTTACAAGTCAGCACTCGCGATGTTGGTAAGCGTTTTTTTCTTTTGGGGTTTTGTAGCTGCAGGCAACACAATTCTTATTCCTGTATTTAAAAAAAGCCTTGATTTACACCAGTGGCAGGCACAACTCATCGAGTTTTGCTTCTATGTAGCATACGCTGTTGGTGCATTGGCTTACTACCTAATAGGAAGAGCTCGAGGGAGGGATATCCTCAACACTATTGGGTATAAAAAAGGTCTAATCTACGGGCTTCTCATTAGCGCAGTGGGTGCTTTCTTATTCATGCCAGCAGCTAGTTACGAATCATTCCCCTTAATGTTGGCGGGACTTTTCATCGTAGGACTTGGTTTTTCACTACAACAAACAGCAGCAAATCCATTGGCCATAAGCCTTGGTTCAAAAGAAACCGGGAGTAGCCGCCTCAGCATGGCTGGAGGGGTAAATAATGTAGGTACTACAATTGCTCCTATACTCCTGAGTTATGCCATTTTTGGAAGTACTGGCACCGCTGAAAACACCGTCCTTAGCCTGGAATCTGTAAAGATGCCCTACCTTATTTTGTGTGCTGCATTTATTGTGGTGGCTATCGCAATCAAGTTTTCTAGAATACCCGATCAACTTACAGATGATAAAGGTGCAACAGGCAACGAAAGACTCAGAATCGCTGACTATCCTAGCCTATGGATGGGAATGATTGGCATCTTCGTATACGTTGGTGTGGAAGTAAGTACAGCGGCAAACCTTGCTGAGTATCTCAAAATAGAAGCGGGAATATCGGAAGACAACGTAGCTCCATTTATCTCCCTGTTTTGGGGGAGTCTCATGATTGGCAGATGGGCCGCTTCTGTAGGGGCATTTAATGTTTCTAAGGCTACTGAAAATATCCTCAGGGTTGTAGCTCCGCTTTTAGCCTTTGGATTATTTCTGGCTGTCAACTCACTCAAAGCGAGTACCGATATCACCCTATTTTTTCCATACCTTATTCCAATGGCCGTACTCCTTGTAGCTGCTCATATCACATCCAACAAACCTGCATTCCAACTGCAACTATTTGCTGGCCTTGGTATACTGAGTTTATTTGTCGGTATGTTCACCACAGGCATGCTCAGCATCTTTGGCTTTATGAGTGTAGGGTTATTTTGTAGTACGCTTTGGCCATGTGTTTTTGATCTTGCTACGAGTGGTCTAGGCAAATTTAAAAGCCAGGGTAGTGCATTCCTTATCATGATGATAATGGGGGGTGGATTTGTAAGTGTATTCCAAGGGTATTTGTCTGACGAATCTCTATTGGGTATCAGAAATAGTTATTGGGTAGGTGTAGCGTGTTTTGCTTATCTGGCGTACTATGGCAGGTACATGATGAAACGTGTTTGATTTTCCTTACAATCCAAAAGGGTGTAGTCTAACGAAATATCAATTCATCCACAAAGAAAAACGCATCTCCATCCATGGAGTATCCTTGGTGTCCTTTGGGTAATTTTCCTGCGGAATAGATCTTGATTTGGAGTTTGTTGGTCTTTATTTTTCCTTCTGATCGGGGGGTAGACTTATCTAGTTTTACGGTGATAGTCTCTAAGAAATTCCCTTCCGTAAAGGCGTCTGGCAAATAGATTGTTGAACCCACTAATTTTCCATCATGATATACTTCCACCTTACTAGGCATTACTATCCACGAGCGCGCATCTTGTACAAAGCTGGCTTTGACTTCTTCTACTGATTTGGTCTTTTTAAAGTCAATATCAAATGTGACCAAAGTATTCTGATACCCTTGCCAGCGACCTGCTTGCCAGTTAGCCGTGCCTTTGATGCCATCAATTAGAGCGTCTGCACCACCGCCAGTGTATTGTGAGTTTGGATCTATGCTTGGAGTACAGGTCCAATTATTGGGTTTTTTGTAGAAGGTGGCAGAAATGATAGGACTTTGCAAACTTGTTACGCTATCCGATGTACGTGTATTCCTTCGGATATTTGTTTTTGCGAATGCGGATATTTGTATTGTCTCAGTTATGCGAAAGGGTTCTAAATATAGCTGCAGTGTACTGGTATCTCCGTTGATAAAATAATAAACTGCATCACCGGGATTTATCGCTTTTATTGAAATATTAGCCTCTTCGGTAAATATTGAGTTCCCCCTTATCAGAGGAGTGGGACACATAATTTTTGGCTCAGCGTTCGTGCTGAAAGAAATGCGCCCATTGCCCATATTACTATCGCTAAATAAGAGCGTTTCTCCTTCTTTTATTCGCGTATGGTTTTCGAAATTACCCGACACTCCTACGGCTGCTTGTGTATCGCGAAGTTTTCGCTTTTTTACCCAAAAAGTCTTGCCGTTTTCCAAATTGAACTTCACAGAGTCAAACTGACAACTACCAACGGCATATTGATTTGAACCGGGGTTGGATGGATAAAAACCGCTAGCGCTAAAAACATACCAAGCACTCATTTGACCGCAATCTTCGTTTCCTATTAATCCATCTGGAGCGTTGGTGTAAAACGAATCACATATCTGATCAACTAGTTTCGTAGTTTTCTCCGTTCCTTGTGCCAAGTGATTGTAGAGATAGACGATGTGATGACTTGGCTCATTACCATGCGCATATTGGCCAATTAATCCTGTGATGTCCGACTGTGTTCTCCCTGTAGTCCTGTTGGAAGCTGAAAAGAAAGCATCCAACTGTTTTTCAAGTTGTTGACTATCTGATGCACTTCTGCTTGCTTGTTGCACAAAGCTATACTGCCAGCTATTGGCTTCTGTGAAGTGTAAGTTTACTTCTTTTGGGTCAAAATTTGGCAGCCAGTCTCCATTGAGCCTTGGTGTTGCAAAACCTGTTTCTGGATTGATGCTGTTTCGCCAAGACTCTGCTCTTCGGTAAAAGACATCTGCTATGCTATCTGCTCCCATTTCTCTTGCCATTTGGGCTATACACCAGTCGTCATAGGCATATTCCAACGTCTTGCTCACACTCTCCGATTCATCTTCTGCTCGTACAAAGCCATAAGTACGGTAGCTAGGCAAGCCAAAAATATCTTCGTTGGCGCTAGCTACCATTGCTTCTAGGGCTAACGTAGTATCAAAGCCTCGTATGCCTTTCATATACGCATCAGCTATTACACTTACAGAGTGGTAGCCTATCATACAGTCGGTTTCATTACTGGCTAATTCCCACACGGGCAATCGGCCACTCTGCTTATATATTTCTAGAAAACTATTGATGAAGTCTGTAGTGCGTTGCTCATCTATAATCGTCATAAGCGGGTGCAGCGCTCTGTATGTATCCCACAGCGAAAAGACGGTGTATTGTATATGGTTTGGGCTTTCATGAATCTGCCCATCGTGCCCTCGATATCTACCATCTACATCTTCAGCTATATTGGGGTGTAACATGCAGTGATAGAGTGCCGTGTAAAAAATGCGTTTCTTGTCTTCGTCCTTCGTAAACACTTCTATTTTAGAAAGTTCACTGTCCCAGCGGGCTTGACCTTCTATTCTTTTTTCATCAAACTGCGGCCACTCGTAAGACATTCGTATATCATGATACAGATTTTTTCTAGCACCCTCCACAGACGTAAATGAGATCCCCACGTAGCTCTCGAGCGTATTGTTTTTTAGATCTTCAAAGTACAAGACCGCCTTACTGCTGTCTGCATTGTACTCAACCGAAGTATACGGAGCACTAAAATCCATACTGAAATAGCAGTGCTGCTCTTTGGCCCAACCTTCACTTATTCGATATCCTTCTACAGTGTAGTTGCCCCTTTCTACTATCTTAAAATCCAGTGTTTTATCTCTATGCTTCAAATCTAGCAATACATATCCCGTACTATTATCAAAGATATATTGGTGCAAACCAGTCCATGTATCTGTGGTTAATCTTACTTTGACCCCATTCTCTGGTAACTGTACTTCGTAGTAATTTGCCTTGGCTATTTCGGCATCATGGCTAAATAGTGTTTTGTATTCTTCCGGCTCAAAGGATATCGGATTCATAGAAGGAAGCAACAGAATATCTCCATAATCACTCACTCCCGTACCGCTCAAGTGCGTATGCGAGAAACCGTAGAGAAACGTATCCGAGTAGTGATAGCCACTGCACCCGTCCCAGCTACCATCTATACGCGTATCTGGGCTCAGCTGCACCATACCAAAGGGAACTGCAGCTCCTGGGAATGTATGTCCGTGCCCACCAGTACCGATAAACGGATTTACGTAATTACTTTGAGCAAAGGTCATTTGTGAAAGAAATAGGAGCAAGAGTGTTAAACGCATTGTTGCGAAGTTAACCAAAACCTTGTTCCACAAAAAAGCCCCCGATCACTCGAAGGCTTTTCCTAATTTTTCATTTTAACCAGTTAACGAAATAACTCTTCACTTCATTACAAGTGTATCACTTCGTCATAAGCAGCGGCACATGCTTCCATGATAGCCTCACTCATCGTCGGGTGTGGGTGTACTGTTTTTATCATTTCATGGCCTGTAGTTTCTAGCTTACGTGCTGTTACCACGCCGGCTATCATTTCTGTCACATTTGCACCTATCATATGTGCTCCAAGGAACTCACCGTACTTAGCATCAAATATCACCTTCACAAAACCTTCTTTAGCTCCACTTGCACTTGCTTTACCCGATGCAGAGAATGGGAATTTACCCACTTTTATATCATACCCAGCTTCTTTAGCTTTGGCTTCTGTAAACCCTACAGACGCTATCTCGGGCAATGTATACGTACATCCTGGGATATTACCATAATCGAGAGGTTCTACATGCTGTCCGCTTATTTTCTCTACACAGATTATTCCCTCTGCACTAGCTACGTGAGCTAGCGAAGGACCGTGTACAATGTCACCTATTGCATATACGCCAGGTACGTTTGTTTGGTAAAAATCATCTACAAGTACTTTTCCTTTCTCCGTTTTAATACCAAGACCTTCAAGGCCTATGTTTTCAAGATTGGTTTGCACGCCTACAGCACTTAGTACTACATCGCACTCTATCGTTTCCATTCCTTTAGCTGTTTTTACACTCACTTTGCAACCAGCACCTTTGGTGTCTACTGATTCTACAGAACTATTGGTCATGATTGTCATTCCCTTTTTCTTATAGATTTTTTGCAATTCTTTACTTATGTCAGCGTCCTCATTTGGCACAATAGCTGGCATAAATTCTACTACCGTCACATCTGTACCCATAGCATTATAGAAATAAGCAAACTCCATACCAATAGCACCACTACCTACTACCACCATTTTCTTTGGCTGAGTAGGCAATACCATAGCCTCATGGTACCCTACTATTTTCTTGCCATCTATAGGCAAGTTTGGCAACTGTCTCTCCCGAGCACCTGTGGCTAGTATAATATGCTTGGCACTGTGGGTCTCTTTTTTGCCTTCGTTGTCTACGCTTACCTGTCCCTTGGCTATTAGCTTACCAAAACCTGTAAGAATTTCTATCTTATTCTTTTTCATCAGGAACTGGATGCCTTTACTCATTCCCTCAGCTACTCCTCTACTGCGTTTTATCACCGCACCAAAATCATGCTTAGCACTATCTACAGTAATCCCATAATCGCTCGCATGGTTTATATATTCAAAAACCTGAGCGGACTTCAATAGGGCCTTGGTAGGTATACATCCCCAGTTGAGACAAACGCCTCCTAGTTCAGCTTTTTCTACTACCGCTACCTTGTGTCCCAGTTGAGCTGCACGTATTGCTGCTACATATCCACCCGGTCCGCTACCTATTATTATTACGTCAAAATTCATACTTTGTTCTTGTTTTTCGAGGGTACAAAGAAAGGAAATTTTCTGTTACGTTTTCGTACCATTTTGCAAGTTCACGCCTAGAGGCGTGAACTTGCCCTGTTTGCGATCTAAGAAGATCAAGTAGGCTCTCTGCTTGTAGTACTAGCGACAATTAATTCCAATCTTCCCTATTTACATCCAATCTTAAACTTTTACCTAAACTTAAACTTATTTTTGTACTCATGGGAAGAGCATTCGAATTTAGAAAAGCCCGAAAAATGAAACGCTGGGGCAAAATGGCGGTCACCTTCACACGCATAGGCAAAGAGATATCTATGGCCGTAAAAGAAGGCGGGCCAGACCCAGACAACAACTCCAGGCTGCGAATGGCTATAAAAAATGCCAAGTCTGAAAATATGCCAAAAGACCGCGTAGATGCGGCCATTAAAAAAGCGAGTGACAAAGATGCCAGCAACTATGAAGAAGTACTCTACGAGGCAAAAGGCCCATATGGTCTGAGCCTTATGATAGAAACTGCCACGGACAACATCAACAGAACCGTAGCCAGTATGCGCGCAAAACTGAACAGAAATAGCGGAGAACTAGGAACCAGCGGTTCGCAAGAATTCAACTTCGAACGCAAGTGTATTTTTAAAGTAAACTTAGGTGAGATGGAACTAGACGATGCCGAACTGGAACTCATAGATTTTGGACTGGACGAGATAGAGCAGGTAGAAGATGAGACACTGATCTACACTGCTTTTACCGATTATGGTAATATGCAGAAAGGACTAGAAGGCCTCGGTATAGACATAGATTCGGTGGATATAGAACGTATACCTCACAATACCTTGGAGCTAAACGACACTCAAAAAGAGGAGGTAAACAACCTCATCGAAAAAATAGAAGAAGACGAAGATGTACAAAATGTCTTTCATAATGCAGTGCTGTGATGCTTGGTGCTTTATTCACAGAACACCAAATGATTAAATGAAAAAAATCTGCTTCTTCAATAGCTCCAATTTTTGGGGAGGTGGCGAAAAACTCCACTTAGAAAATGCCAAAGTATTTCGTAAGAAAGGCTATGAAGTCACTATAGCGGCCCATCAAGATAGCGAGCTATGGACCAGAGCACAAGATGCGGGTTTCGAAACCTTTGCTGTAGAGGTAGGCAGCGCTTCGTTTCTTAATGTATTCAAGTTAATTCGTATCCAATCTTATTTACGCAAAGAAAAAATTGACACCGTCATATTTACTACTTCACAAGATTTAAAAACAGCTAGTATTGCCGCTCATTGGGCTAAGTGCAATACAATTGTCTACCTGCGAGGATTAGCAACTCCTATCAAAAATAGTAGTGTAAATCGCTACTGTATGAATGTGGCGTGCACCCATCTGGTTGCCAATTCGCAAGAGACCAAACGCACCATGCTGCAGCATTTAGGAAAGCATATAGCCGCAGACAAAATAGCTGTAATCTACCACGGCATAGACGATAATCTACTCGTAGAGGGAGGAGACAAATTGCCTCAAGTAACAACAGAAGACGGTACCGTTATTCTTGGAAATGCGGGTCGACTTACACTCCAAAAAGGACAACAACACCTTATTGAAGTAGCTGAGCAGCTGAAAAAGAACAACGTAAAATTTAAACTCTATGTAGCCGGCACCGGAGAATTATACGACGAACTGCAAGCCACTATCGCTGCAAAAAAACTGAAAAACGAAGTCATACTTCTCGGATTTATCGCAGATATGGAAGCTTTTATGCGGAGTATAGACCTTTTCATATTGAGTAGTAGTTGGGAGGGTTTTGGTTTTGTTATCGTAGAGGCAATGGCCAAAGGGAAACCGGTGGTTGCTTTTGATATTACGAGCAATCCAGAGATTATCACAGACGGTGAAACTGGATTACTTGCCAAGCACTTAGACACCGGAGATCTCGCCAATCAAACTGCTCGCCTTATCTCAGACACTGCCCTCCGTGAGCAAATGGGCCAAGCTGCCAAGCAAAGTGTAGTCGATCGTTTTTTAATAGAGGAACAAATTACAGCGTTGGAATTGTATTTGCTGAAAGTTTGAAAAATATTTAATGCTACGGCACGAAGAATGCGGACGGCTTTTTGTTAAAGACAAAAAACTTAGTCATACTCCTTCCTCAATAGAACATTAAGTAAGGCCTTCTTAAAAAAACGGAGTACCACAGTCTTTCATTTTTATGTATTCCTTTTCACAAAAAAGACAACCTTTGTACTACTTTCATACACCATGTTACTGATTAACGATATACGAGCAGACAAAGAAGGCATCATCGCACGATTGGCCAAAAGAGGTAAAGATTTTACGGACTTGGTAAACCAAGCAATTTCCTTGGATGATAAACGTAAAAATACACAGTCTGAAATGGATGATGTACTCGCCGAAAGCAATACGATATCCAAAGAAATAGGAAAGCTATTCGCACAAAAAAAAATAGAGGAAGCCACTGCCATGAAAGCAAAAACAGGCGCACTCAAAGAAAAGAGCAGTACCCTTGGCGAGAAACTCAAAGGCTTTGAGACAGAATTATTAGAGGTGCTCTACCAAATACCAAACGCTCCAGGCGCTGCAGTACCTGCAGGGAAAAGCGAAACGGATAATACCATCATTCTTGAACACGGCGAGAAACCCAATCTTACGCAGAAACTTCCCCATTGGGAGCTTTGTGAAAAGTATAATTTGATTGATTTCGAACTTGGTGTGAAAATCGCTGGAGCGGGATTCCCAGTGTACAGAGGCAAAGGCGCCAGACTACAGCGTGCTCTTATCAACTGGTTCTTAGACAAAGCAAGAGATGCAGGTTTTGAAGAAATACAACCACCCCTATTTGTAAATGAAGCTAGTGGAATAGGTACAGGACAGCTGCCAGATAAAGAGGGACAGATGTACCACATGGAGGTAGATAATCTCTATGCTATTCCTACCGGAGAAGTGCCTATTACCAATATCTACAGAGACGTCATCGTAAAGGAAGAAGATTTCCCGATAAAAAACTGTGGTCATTCTCCTTGTTTTAGAAGAGAAGCAGGCAGCTATGGTAAAGATGTACGTGGGCTGAACAGACTGCATCAGTTTGACAAGGTAGAAATTGTACAGCTGTCTCACCCGAGCAATTCTTATGAACGCTTAGAGGATATGAGCAGCTACGTACAGGGCCTACTTAAGGATCTTGGTCTGCACTATCGTGTATTGTTACTCTGCGGTGGAGACACGGGTTTTGCAAGTGCTATGACCTACGATATGGAAGTATGGAGTGCTGCACAAAAGATGTGGCTAGAGGTAAGCTCGGTATCCAACTTTGAAACTTTTCAAGCCAATAGATTGAAGCTCCGTTTCAAAAATAGTAACGGTAAAAATGAATATGCCCATACCCTAAACGGCAGTGCATTGGCTTTGCCACGAATAATGGCATCTATTCTAGAAAATTTTCAAACGCCAGAAGGGATTAGTGTGCCGGAGGTATTGCGACCATATTGCGGTTTTGATGTGATTGATTAAATCTTACTAAACCGATTCTATTTCTTCTTGAATAGCCCCAATCCAAACTTGAAACAGCTCATGTTCATATTCTTGTATGATTTCTGCATGTTTCTCCCATCCTACTAATCGCTTATTCAAAGACACAATCATCTCTTCCAAGTGTCCCTCTTCTTCTTTAATTATAGTATATACAGACACCTTGCTTTTTGCTTTTTTTAGTACTTTCTGATACACAGGATAAAGTTCGTCTGCCCTAACCTCAATGGCATACGTAACCAATAGATAGGCCATGTATTTCAAATCGTTACCAGAAAGATTTAACTTTTTACTCAAATATTTCGAAGTGAATATGTCTAACTTATGTAAGTAATGTTTAGTGCCATATAGACCTAAAAGCTCCTCATCCCTATACGTTAGACAGGTATTTTGGTCTACTCTCGAAATCATTTTTTTCAAGTAGAATGCGTGCCTGTGCTCTTCTGCTGCATGCTTCAAAACCATAATATCTACATCAGATCTATGTTCAGATTTCGATATTTTACGGGCTCCACAGTTCTCTAAAAATGAAAGAGAATTCAACCATTTAGCATGATGGTTTTTATTCTGAACTATTTTTTCTAATAATGATTGTACCATTTGTTTATATAACGTGTTTATCCCTTTGAATCATAAAATTATTGCTAATACTCAATGATTTTTTAATTGCCTGACACAAAAACTTCAGGTCTTTTTTCTCCATAATATAGGGAGGCATTAAATATATAAGGTTCCTAAAAGGTCTGATCCAGACCCCTTCTTCTACAAAAAAATGCTGAATAGCTGCTACATCTATCGACTGATGGCATTCTACTACTCCTATAGCTCCCAGCACCCGTACATCCTTCACTCTTTCATGCATCTTTAGATCATCAAGTTCTGAGATCAAAACGTGCTCTATTCTATCTACGTTCCTTTGCCAATCTAATGTCTCCAGTAAATTAATACTTGCCAGTGCAACACTACACGCTAATGGGTTGGCCATAAACGTTGGGCCATGCATGAGTACACCCGCCTCTCCATTGCAAATAGTATGAGCAACTTTCTCTGTGCACAATGTTCCTGCTAAAGTCATCATTCCACCTGTCAATGATTTACCCAAACACATGACATCAGGAGAAATAGCTGCATGGTCAGCAGCAAACAATTTTCCTGTTCTCCCAAAGCCCGTAGCTATCTCATCTAAAATCAATAACACATCATACTTTAGGCAAAGCTCTTTTGCTTTTTTTACATATTCACTTGAATACATTCGCATTCCACCAGCACCTTGTACTATGGGTTCCAGGATACATGCAGCAATTGTAGTATGGTTGTGTTCAAATGCTCTTTCTAGGTTTTTTAAATCAATGTCATTCAGTGGTTCTCCAAAAAGGGAAGTAGGCTCGTCAATAAACAG
This sequence comes from uncultured Bacteroidota bacterium, assembly GCA_913054375.1. Classification (GTDB taxonomy): domain Bacteria; phylum Bacteroidota; class Bacteroidia; order NS11-12g; family UBA9320; genus UBA9320. Next base: position 7,900 of record CAJXIQ010000027.1, on the reverse strand, counting down.
ATGCTCGGACAACATAGTATGGAACATATGATGCATACCACTCTCCGGATCACAGACAGCCATAGCCCCAAATGTGTCGCCATGGTATCCTTTGCGTACGGTCATCAATTTTTTCTTTTTTGTATTTCCAAGAGAATGCCAATACTGGAATGCCATCTTAATGGCTACTTCGACTGAGACCGAGCCACTATCGCACAGAAATATTTTATCAAGTCCAGACGGGGTTATTTCCACTAGCTTTTGACACAACGAAACAGCCGGTTCGTGGGTGATGCCACCAAACATCATATGAGACATTTTGGACAATTGATCTGTTACTGCTTTGTTCAATATAGGGTGGCCATACCCATGAATGGCGCACCACCAAGAACTCATACCATCTACTAGCTCCTTGCCATTCTTCAATTTTATATGAACACCACTCGCAGATACTACTGGATAAACCGGAAGCGGATCTACTAAGGATGTATATGGATGCCAAATGTGCTTGGCGTCAAATGCTAGTTGCGATTTGTTGAGCATATGCTTGTATACTTTTTTTATCTAATGGAGTGAAAGTAGGCATTTCATAATAGCGATTTACTTGTGCATGTCTCACTATTGCATCCCGACTGGATTGCGTGACTATCCCATTGAAAACTATCGAATGAATTGGAATAGAATGGAGCCTGAGTATGTCTACACTCATCAACGTATGGTTAATACTACCCAAGTAAAAATTAGAAACCAAGACCACTGGGTATTTCCATTTCTTTACTAAATCCAACATTAATTCGTTCTCATTCAGTGGTACCATTAGCCCTCCAGCCATTTCAATTATTAAATTCTCATCTGTTTCAGGAACTTTAATATTCTCTAAGTCGATGTATATTCCTTCTAACTCTGCCGCAGCATGAGGAGATAAAGGCGCTCTCAATAGGTAAGATTCTTTATGAAAAACAGAACATTCATAACTTACCAAGTCTCTTACCCTCTCCGTATCTGAATCTTGTAAGCTCCCAGACTGAACTGGCTTCCAATAATCCGCTTTTAGTGCTTCCGTAAGCAAAGCAGAAGTTACTGTTTTTCCTACCTCCGTAGAGATTCCGGCGACTACAAGTATCTTTCTCATTGCGTTAGGTTATCTAGTAAAAGGTCTATTTGATCCATCGTATTATAAGCGTGTAGACAAATTCGAATTCGCTCCTGGTCTACCGGGACTGTCGGGTTTCGAATAGCCATGGCTAAGAAACCTTCGTCTTTCAGCATTGCTGCTTTTTCTATCACTTTTGCGTTTCCTAGCACATACGCTGCTTGTATATGGGTATGCGATGCCATCCAAAGTTCTCTATTGTATGCTGATTTTTTAGAAAAATAAGACACATTATCTTTCAGTTGTTTACGTTCTTGATCCGCATGACGTACCATATCATACGCCACAGATAATCCTGCTATTTGATGGTGGCTCATAGCCGTTGTAAACATAAAAGGTCTCGATTTATTTATGAGATAACGGGTAAGTTCAACAGAACCTAATATAGCTCCTCCATGGTATCCAAAAGCCTTCCCGTACGTCATAATGCGCGCAAAAACCTTACGTTGAATATTTTTTTCATAAACGAGTCCTTGCCCGCTACTGCCGTATATACCTCCAGTATGTGCCTCATCTACTATCAAATGAGCTTGGTACTTATGGCATACTTCACTCATTGCCTTCAAATTGGGCATATCTCCATGCATCGAATACAATCCTTCTGTCACTACAAAAACATTCCCAGTAGCCTTTTTAATTTTTATCTCAAGATCTGCTAGGTCGTTGTGTTTAAATTTTACAGAATTGGCATGACTTAAACGCATGGCGTCTAGTATGCTTGCATGGCAATACGCGTCCCGAATTATAGTATCTCCTCTATCTGCAACGGCTGATATGAGTCCTAAATTAGCCTGATATCCCGATGAAAAAACGAGCGCTGACTGTGCATCGTGAAAACGAGAAATTTGATTTTCTAGATCTTGAATCTCCTTGTTGTTTCCTGTCAAAAGTCTAGAACCCGTAGATCCTACCTTATGAATACGCTGGATTTTATCTTTGAACAACGTGTTAAAAGCAGAGGATGACGATATCCCTAAATAATCGTTCGAGCTAAAGTCTACTTCATCTGAGTGAATAGATAAACTCCTATTTAGACCTTCTTGATTAATCTGTTCTAACTTACTCCTTAAATAATTCAAGGTCAAGCTATTTGGGTAGCCGCTTTAGTGCGTTCATGAATAGATTCCATGGGCTTTAATCCAAAGAACTCAAACATTTCCAGGTCTTGATTGAACTCCGGATTTGGAGTAGTCAATAATTTATCGCCAGCAAAAATGGAATTTGCTCCTGCCATAAAACAAAATCCTTGTTCAAATTTCGATCGTTCCAATCTACCTGCAGATAATCTCACCATTGACTTCGGCATTGTAATTCGAGCAGTTGCTATCATCCTCAGCAAATCCTCAAAAGGTACAGCTCCTTGATCTTCTAGTGGAGTTCCTTGCACTGGCACCAGTGTATTTATTGGCACAGATTCCGGATGAGGAGCAATATTTGACAACGCAATTAACATCTTCAGTCGGTCATCAATGGATTCTCCCATCCCAATTATACCTCCCGAACAAATAGTCATCTTCGCCTTACGAACACGTTTCAACGTATTCAGCCGATCATCATAGGTACGCGTAGAAATTACTTCTTCATAGTAGTCTTCGGATGTATCTATATTGTGATTATACGCATATACTCCAGCCTTTGATAATCTATCTGCTTGCTCCTGTGTCAACATACCAAGAGTACAACAGACTTCCATCTCCATATCGTTGATACCTTCAACCATTTCCAGAACTTTATCAAAGTCGCTATTATCCCGTACCTCTCTCCAAGCTGCTCCTAAGCACATTCTATTGGCTCCCGACGCTTTAGCTGCTTGGGCTTTAGACAATACATCTTCCAGCTCCATTGTCTTATGTACCGCTATATCGGTATGGTATCTAGCTGCTTGAGGACAGTAAGAACAATCCTCCTTGCATCCTCCCGTTTTAATAGACAATAAGCTGCTTATTTGAACAGCACTTGGATCGTGGTATTTGCGGTGTATCGTTGCGGCCTCGTATACCAACTCTAAAAGGGGCTTATGGTACACTTCGCTTACCTCCCCCAAAGTCCAGTTATTTCTGATTTCAGTCATTTAGTGTTTCATAGTTAGTCTATTACAAATATATCACTAGCGCATACAGTTTATTTGCATTGACCGTACTACTTGACAAGCGGTAAAAAGTCAGTGCAGTACGTATCGCTAAAAAGACGATTTTCTTAGCCCACTTCAAACTCCATCTCCACCTACTCACCCAAGTTATTTGCTATTTACTTCTACAAAATACCATTATTATTGTGCCACCAATACATGACAGTAATGCGCACTTTATTTATCATTTACTCTACCTTATTTTCCCTCTCTCTTTTCGCACAGCAACCACTGGATTCTGTAAAAGTTTCTGGCACAAGACTATCTGTAAAACTGCACGAAAGTGGGAAGAGCATCTCTATTCTATCGCAACGCGAGATACAACAACTACCCGTTACAACTGTAGACGAACTCCTGCACTATGTAGGAGGTATAAACCTAAACTCCCGTGGCGGATTTGGCGTACAGTCTGACATAGGAATACGTGGAAGCACCTTCTCTCAAGTGCTTGTTCTCATCGATAACCAACGTATTAACGACCCGCTTACAGGTCATTTTAACAGTAATATTCCCATCCCGCTGAGTGAGATACACCACATAGAAGTAGTACGGGGTTCTGCTGCTGCAAGTTATGGTGCAGATGCAGTGGGCGGTATTATTCATATCAAAACGAAAACTTACTCTGCTCTATTCACTGATGAGGAATATTCTGACATTAATGGAAGTATTGCGTACGGAGAGCATAATCTTACACTTACAGATTTAGGTCTACACCAACAACGCAAAAAATTTGGCTATTCAGCCGCTATGAAATCTGCACGATCTACTGGTGAGGAATATGTGAATCCAAATTTCACCCAATTTCAATTGGGAGATAGTTTATACAACAACCACTTCGACCTAAAAACCTATACCGGAGCTCTTGCTTACAGAGGCAAACGCCTAAAATTATACGGCCGCGCTGGGGTTGATGCTCGCGACTTTGGGACCAAGTACTTTTATACGGATAATAAGTATGACGAAAGCAGCGAATTGGTTAATTCATATTGGACGCAGGTATCTGCACAATACGCCAATGAGACAAGCACCACAGAACTGAATGCGAGCTATAGAAACACGACCGATAGCTTTACGTTCAATTCATTGTTTTCAAATAACTTCCATACGACGCAACGTATTAACGCTACGTTATCGCAACAGCGAAAAATAAACGGAATTGATGTGCGATTTGGTATCCAGACCGATTGGCAAGACATTGTAAGCACAGACAGAGGAGATCACGATCTGCTATCTAACGGCGTTTTTTTACTTGCACACAAGCGCATAAATAACTGGAGTCTAAACGGTGGTTTACGTGGTGAGTTTTCGGATAAAATAGGCGCTCAGTTTGTTCCACAACTTAACGTTGCCTACCGAATGAAAGACTATGTCTTGCGTTCTTCTTTTGGCCGTTCTATTCGCCAGGCGGATTTCACAGAGCAGTATAATTTTTACCTGCGTAAAAATACTCCCATGGGTTTCAGCATTGGCAACCCCGATCTAGCTGCAGAATCTGCTTACACCTTTGATATAGGCATAGATGCCTTTATCTCTAAAAATCTGCAAATCACCAATACTGTTTTTGCACGCCAATCATCCAATCTTATCGATTACACACTTACCAACTCCATCGCAATTACGAACCTTATAAACTTGCTCGATAGCACAGACTATTTCTATGCTCAAAATATAAAAGAGTCCTTTGCTTGGGGAAATGAGTTTGGGATAAAATACAGATACGAGCACCAACACGGTGTACTCTCTGCTGCCGTAAACTATACATACATCAACACTACTGCCCCAGATAGTATAGTGAGTAAGTACATCGCCAATCACCCAGTGCATAACCTAAATGGTAGTATGAATCTAACCTATGATGGCTTCGGACTGAATATAGGAGGTGCATACATTACTAGAAATGCAGATGCTATTGCGTCGATCAATGGTGAGATACAACCCAACTACACATTGCTCAATGCCAAACTCAGCTATACGGCAAAAGATTTTCCTGTGTCTGTGTACTTCGATGTACGCAATATTTTAGATACCCAATACCAAGAAATACTCGGAGCCAATATGCCGCAACGCTGGATTCTAGGGGGTATTCGTTGGAACATTAGGCATGTGAAGGTGCAGACTCCTCAACTAAACTAGGGTATTGCTCTTCTGCGGACCCATCCTCTTTTGTACGCACAAGAAGTTCCAACCCTATGGTAATGCTGTGCATACGTGCACAGTTCGTTGATTCTATTTTTGGTCATTGTATACTTATCACAGAGAGCAACGCTCATTTTTCTCGGTCATAGTGTTTACATTTGACCAAATTCTATATGATCAGAGCCTTACTACTGCTACTCAGTTGCATCCCACTGTTTGCCCATGCCCAATTCAATGATTGTGTAGATTCCAATAGGATAAATCCCTACTACCAATGCAATGATCCCACGTTTGATCCGGTGTGTGGTTGCAATAATGTGACCTACAGAAACGGGTGCGAAATGACCAACAGAGGTGGCGTAAATTATCCCTCTGCTGACCAAAATGGCGTTTGCAGAAACGACTTCTTCTTTTACCACTTCTATCCAAATCCTGTGGTAGATCGAATGAATTTTAGTTTGCAGTTTGCCTCCCAAGAGGTCGCACCTGCTACCATGCAGATTTATGACATCTACGGCAATGCCGTCTATTTTCAGCTGCTCAATAGTTTTTCGGATTTTCCCACTACACCGCAAAGCATCTTTTTCACCAACCTAGAAACAGGCGTGTATGTGATGGTCATACAGGCTCGAGGAATCTTCAAAATTTCCAAATTTATCAAACAAACATTTTAATCACACATGAGAATACACACGATACACACCGGTAATTTTATGCTAGACGGCGGAGCCATGTTTGGGACCGTACCCAAAAGTATTTGGCAACGAATAAACCCGGCAGACGAGCAGAATATGTGCAACTGGGCTATGCGATGCTTGCTCGTAGAAGATGGCGACAGGCTCATCCTTATAGATACAGGCATGGGCGAAAAACAAAGTGAGAAATTCTTTGGCTACTACTACCTCAATGGTATACACTCCTTACAAAAATCACTGAATGATGTAGGGGTAGATTTCAATGACATTACAGACGTGGTACTCACACATTTGCACTTCGATCATTGCGGTGGTGGGGTGAAATGGAATACCACAAAAGATGCCTATGCCCTCACTTTTCCCAATGCCAAGTACTGGGTACATCCAGCGCACTGGGAGCATGCCATAGACCCAAACCCCCGCGAAAAAGCATCGTTTTTAGCTGAAAATATGCTGCCCATTCAAGAAATGGGACACCTTCATTTTATCGGAGAAGACCTAAAAATATCTGAAAACATCTCCGGGATACTGGCTCAAGGACACACCGAATCTATGTTTTGTCCTACGATACATATACATGGGAAAACACTGGTATTTATGGCAGATATGATTCCCAGTGCAGGGCACATACGGCCCAATTATGTAATGGGATATGACATACGCCCATTGGATACCATGCGGGAACGAGCAGCATTTCTAAAAGAAGCCGTAGCCAAAGACTATACCCTATTTTTTGAGCACGATCTACACGTAGAATGTGGCAAAGTAGAACACACCGATAGGGGGTATGCGCTTGGAGATGCTGGTCGCTTGAAGGACTTTTTTTAAGCCCTTTGCATTTCTGCTGTTTTCAATGCACGTCCAGACAAATCTCCCCTTACATCTATCAGATAAAACAACCAACCGCTACTCGCGCATTAAGTATCGATTACCTTTGCACCCATGCCTTTCAATCTGAAATCACCCTTTGAGCCTACTGGAGACCAACCGCAAGCTATAGCAAAACTGGTAGATGGTATAAACGATGGCTTGCCGGCACAGACACTGCTGGGTGTAACGGGGTCTGGAAAGACATTTACCATGGCCAATGTGATACAACAGACACAGAAGCCTACGCTAATCGTGAGTCATAACAAGACCTTGGTCGCTCAGCTCTACGGTGAGTTCAAGCATTTTTTTCCAGATAACTCCGTACAATACTTTGTATCCTACTACGACTATTACCAGCCAGAAGCCTTTATCCCCACCTCCAACACCTACATCGAGAAGGACCTCAATATCAATGAGGAGATAGAAAAAATGCGTCTAAAAACGTCTTCAGCACTGCAAAGTGGGCGAAGGGATATTATCGTTGTTGCATCGGTTAGTTGCATCTACGGTGCGGGTAATCCCAATGATTATGAAGACAGCATTATTCGAATAAGCCGCGGACAAAAAATAGCGAGGAATACCCTATTGCAAGCACTCGTAGGCAGTTTGTATTCCCGTACCACTGCTGATTTCAAACGGGGTACTTTCCGTGTAAAAGGAGATACGGTAGACGTTTACTTAGCGTACGATGATATTGCGCTACGCATTGGTTTCTTTGGCAATGAAATAGAAGACATAGAGACCATAGACCCGATGACTGGACAACGCATAGAGGTGCTACCAGACGCAGCTATTTTCCCTGCACAACTGTTTATCACGCCCAAAGACAGGCTGAACAACGCGATCACGCATATACAAGATGATATGGTGACTCAAGTGGAGTATTTCCGTAGCATTGGCAAACCGCTAGAGGCAAAACGATTGCAGGAGCGTACGGAG
>CAJXIQ010000026.1 GCA_913054375.1 uncultured Bacteroidota bacterium | reverse complement strand
CCTCAGCTACCACCTCTTCTGCTGCTACCTCTGGAGCTACTTCTGCTGCAGGAGCTTCTGCTACTGCTTCTTCTGCTACTTCTGGAGCTGCTTCCCCTTCTGCAGTTTCCACAGCCGCTTCTGCGTCTGCAACTACTTCTGGCGGAGCATTTTTCTCTGCTATCGCTTTTTCTCGAGCTATGCGTACTTCTTCTTCTTTTTTGTGCTGTTCAGCTGCTTTTTCTGCTGCCGTAGTTGTAAGGCTATCAGCCTTAGTTGCTACTTTTGCATTTTTTTCTTCGATCCAGGCTGCAAATTTTGCATCTGCTTGATCTTGAGTCATTGCACCTTTTGTTACACCCTTGTTCAGGTGGTGTTTATACAAAACACCTTTGTAAGAAAGTATTGCTCTACAAGTGTCAGTCGGAACTGCACCATTACTTAACCAACGAACCGCATCGTCTAAGTTCAAATCAATTGTTGCTGGATTTGTGTTCGGATTATACGAACCAATTCTCTCAATAAATCGACCATCCCTAGGAGCTCTTGCATCCGCCGCCACAATGTAGTAGAAAGGTTTTCCTTTTCTTCCTTGTCTACGAAGTCTTAATTTTACCATTTTATTTTTTTTAATCCCGCTGGTTCTCCTTGTTCCAGCAGGGCTGCAAAAGTCGCCATTTATTTTTATTCTCCAAACACTTTTTTTATTCCCAAATAGTGCAGCCAAATTTGTAGGCCATTGATCTGTAAATTTACTTTACAAACCACCTCATTTGACACCGAAAATTACACCTGTTTTGACCATAACTCCACTGGTTTTAAAGCTTATAAGATCGATCTCTTTATAGTTATCTAAGAAGGTATCTACGCATGCCTTGATCCAATTCAATTCAGCTTTTAGTCGCCAATGCTCTCCATCATCTTGATGAAGGACAAGGAACAATCTGTATTTTGCTTCCGAATATTGCTGATTACTTGGGTCTTTATATACCCACTTTAAAAATTCTTTTGGGTCTAACATTGCTTTATTTACCTCCTGATGGAACTCACTTGGAAAAGTGATTGTTTTATGATCAAAGGCAATTCCATTGATATAGAAATATTTTTCGCGATCGCTTGTATCCTTAACCTTACGTACTTTGGGATGCATATGAAAAATGTGCTCAACTGCCAGTGAACTATAATACTCATACCACCTATTTAGTGCGTAGTTTCTGAGGTCTACAAATCTTGCATGTGTATTAAATTCGTCGTAGATACGAGCGACTACGTCTTCAAAATTAGGAATAGAACAAACGAAATCGGTATGCGTCTCCCAAATATCTGCTTGCTTACGACCCCATTTATACTCTGACGCCAAACGCTTTTTTAGTTGTATTTCTAGCTGATCAAGATTCACTGCTTCAAAGGTACGAATTGAAGATTTTATTCCTATTCATTCTATTTATCGAATGGCCCGCTGTTTAGCGCAGTGCCGCACAATAAAGAAATCAATAAAAACGCTCTCTTTAATTTGTATCACTTTCTCTGAATTTCCTAATGTTATAGGAGAATGATAGCATAATATAACGCGTGAGTACATTACTATTGGTTTCCTCGTAATAGCTGTCATAAAAATTTTGAGACACATTGTTGTTTTGTCCAAGTATGTCATACATACTTAGTTGTATCTCCCCCCTTTTATTCTTAAACAGCTGTCTACCTACTCCAGCGGTCCAAAGTAGAACTCTATTGTTCAGTAGATCATTTAATCCAAAGTATTCTTGATGCTGCAACTTCGTACGAAACGTGATGCCAAATGGCATTATCCAATCATACTTTATCTTACTCGTCTGAACCACATAGGAACTATTTAAGTCACTATTGAGTGAGTTTGCACTCAACACGTAGTTGCTTTCGGTAGATAGAGTAAAATCAATTTTATCACTAATATTACTGCTCAATACAAAACCCAGTCCATAGTTTTGATTGAACGTATTGGATTCTACATTATTGATAAGCGATGGAATATTAGTAACTCCTGCGTTCAAGTTCAGATTAAGGTTGCTCTTAAGTTTAGCAATAGGAAAACCAAAGGTTACAAATGAATTTGCCGTAAACTGACCATCAAGATTTATGGGACTACTGAGTTGGCTCCCACGAGGTATGCTTACACCATTATAAACCGTATCTTGCTGTGCAGTGAAAGTACTCTGACCAATATAGTTGTTAGCAAAACCACCATTTATCATGGCATAAAAAATAGTATTATTCTTCACATTGGTCACATTGTATTTACTCATCACCCAGTGTCCGTATGTTTGCCGTAGCGATGAATTTCCTGTGCTTAGTTGCAACGTATTCGAATTGTCTACCGATGTGGTGAGCTGATTTGCCTGTGGTTTGGTGTTGTACGTTCGGTACATGGTAAACCAAGACGCTTTGTTTTTTAGCCTAGCTCTATAGAGAGCAAAAGGCAAGAAGTTGTGAAAAGTCTGGTTCACAAGATCACGAGTAGGTACTGTTTGGGTATTATCCAGGGTAGAGATTTCATATTTCAATCGAGCTACAAAACCACCTTTTCTATTAAATTTTCTAAAACCAATACCCGCTTGGTGCGTGTTCCAATCATTGTTATACACAGACGCAAGACTAGAGTCAAACGTACCTATATCAGGAGCTATCACTCCGCTAAACGTCTGCTGATTTGTAACATTTATACTATTGCTAAAATCATAGCTAACAAAAGTTCCTAGACCTTTATTCCCTATGGGCTCACTGAACATAATGCTGGTTTTTAGACCATCGATATTTTCATCCAAATCTCCTACTTGATCAATGTTACTTAATACAGCTTTGGTCGTATTACTTGAGTTTAGTTGATTGTCTCCGTCTGTGCGATCTATATCATTTTTTAACTGAACAAAAATGCTCCTACCTCGCTTCTCTCCGTTGAATCTAAACATGAGGTTATTACTCATTTTTAAAGCAAACAAATCACTACTAAACGTTTGACTAAGGGCGTTCACTATGGATGCTTCACGTGTTGTGCTTCCCTCAAGTGCACTTTGTCCGTCGTTCTGCTGTATTGATACACTTGGTATGTAAAAGAACGATATTTTGGGATTCACTTTGTACACCAATTTTGCGTTAAGTTTATGATTAACATTAGTGCTTGTATTGGAATCTGTCTCCTCATATTGCTGTCCACTGGAGTTGTCTATGTAGTAGTTTTGAAACGACCTGTTCACTGCATCATTGATTCCTTGGTTGTAAAAGTAACTGCTACTTACATTTATCTTTTTTCCCCAATTATCCTGATAATTCAGTCCACCTGCAATAGTTTCTGTCACACCACCTATACTTCCTACCCTAAAATCACTGGCACTGCCTCCAGCGCTAAACCCACTTAAAAAAGACGGTCGGCCACCACTACTTGGTCCTCTACCGCCTTTGCGACCACCACTCCCTTTGCTACTATTATCACCCAGCACACCCAACAGATCTTCTGAACTAAAATTTTGCTGGTTTATATTATTTACTTGGCCAAGTATAGAGAGTCTCCGTTCTCCTCGAAACATATTGACATTGCCTCCCGCAGCATATCTATTATCCAAACCACCACCAGCATAGACTTTACCAAACTCACCGTTTCTCATGTTTATTTTGGTTACAATATTTATCGTTTTTACACGTGTTCCGTCGTCTACACCACTGGCTTTGCTTTGTTCACTCTGGTCATCAAATATCTGAATCTTGTCTACTACTTCCGCAGGTAATGTAGTCAGAGCGGTCTTAGGATCTTGACCAAAAAACTGTTTACCATCCACTAACACTTGTTGCACCTTTTCTCCTTGTGCCTTCAGTTCTCCGTTGTCATCTTGAACACCTGGCATTTTCTCCAAAAGGTCTTTTGCACTTGCATTTTGGTTCGTTTTGTAGGCCTTGGCATTAAACGATGTGGTATCCCCCTGAGTGGTCGCTTGCACTGCCTGTTGTTTCACATCTATTCTCTTCAACTTGGTTACTTTATCGCTAAGTAATATGGTTCCCAAATAGTCGTCTCTCCATACACGAAGCGGCTCAGAGTATGGTTGCAGTCCGAGATAGTTTATTTTTAGGGTGTACTCTCCTCTTTTGAGGTCAAATGTAAATGCTCCCTTAGTATCGGATACTGCACCAGCTGCTATGTTACTATCTGCCGTAAGTACAAAAATGGTAGCACCCACTATGGCTTCATTGGTTTCTGCGTTTTTCAACTTACCTCCTATGGGGAAAGTCTGTGCAGATATGGATACGGCGCAAAAAGTTGCGATAGCGAGAAGTATATGTTTCATTTCTATATAATACTACAAAGATATTTTGATTGTGATTTATCTGTAACCACAATACTTTTTTTGAATTGGACGACTTTTAAGATAAAATACCTTCATTGTGTGTTTGTGTAGATTAAATGCGTGGTTGTGCGTAGTAGAAGTCTTCAACGGTTTGGGAATAGAGGCACTTTCACAACAAAACAAACTTTAATTTTACGAAAAAAATGGTAACAAATGGGCGCAAGGGATTTGTGGGTTGGGATAGTAGTAAACGATAGGAACAGTAACAGATTTTACCTATTTAAGGTTATGAGCACTTCTCTCCATTCACGGAGTGGTAGCTCATTACAGCAGTCTTTAGTTCTTTCGATTCTTCATCTACATATCTGCATTGGTCTATGGGCTTCATGTAAAGATGCAGGCTCATTGCCCTATTTTTACTTATATTTTGGAGGGTATGAAAAACCGTACGGTCATCTACAGATGTAACTTCGTGCTGAGACACATGTTTGGTCTCGGTATAAGTCAACTTATTGGTGTTCTCATTTAACACGTACATTTCTTCCTCAAATTCACCAGAGATTACTTTTACCCAGCATTCCTGACCGTTATGGCAATGGTTAGCTGTTTTTTGACCAGCTTCCCAGCACAATAAAATGAGCTCAAATGATTCATTGTGTGCTATACAATTTCGAGTATAATGGTCCTCATTCCAGAAGGCGTACTTTTCAAACGCTTCTTTTTTGAACACAAAATTGTGAGCTTGATCAACTGCTAAAACGTAATTTTCGTTAATAAGCGCACCAACAAGGTCCCCTAAAGCAGAAAATTCAATTGACTTTTGGGATTGAAAATTCATATATTTTGGTCAAAACTAAGTGGTTTTAGCCAAAAAGGGTTGTCTAAATCACAAAACAGACTAATTCTACACAAAATGTAAGAAAATTTGTTTAAATCGTAAAATTGATGAACCATTGAACTAACGATGCAAACTGAATTAAAATTTTTCAACGAACTTGTAATAAAACTCTTAAAACACGAAAAAAGTACTCCCGTAGTTGAACCGCTGCCTACTTCCTCCGTTATCAATGATCTAGACCTAGGCTTCAGCGATGAGGGAATGCATGAAGAAGATTGGCAGAAAGTGGTAGAAAATGCTGTAATGCATACTCCTAGGACTGCTTCTAAGTTATTCTTCAATCAACTTTTTGGCGGAAGACAACCCAAAGCCGTAATTGGTGACCTTCTAGCGGTAATACTCAACAATAGCATGTACACCTACAAAGTGGCAGGACCGCAAGCAGGGATAGAAACAGCCATAATAAAAGAAACATGCAAGTTGGTAGGGTACCCCGATGGAGACGGCACTATGCCGCCAGGTGGAAGCATGAGTAACTATATGGGTCTTGTAATGGCTCGAGACGCCAAAGACAATACGGTAAGATACGCAGGTATTAGCAAGCGAATGACACTCTATACGTCGAACACATCGCACTACAGCACCCCAAAAAATGCTGCTTTTGCTGGTGTAGGTAGAGACAATATACGCTACATCAATAATGATGATCAAGGAAGAATGGACCCTGCGCACCTAGAGCAGTGTATTCAAAAAGATATAGCCCAAGGCCATACGCCTTTTTATGTGAATGCCACTGCGGGAACCACTGTGCTTGGAGCTTTTGACGATATAAATGCCTTAGCAGATGTTTGTCAAAAATATAGACTTTGGCTGCATGTAGACGGAGCCTACTGTGGTGCTGTTATTTTCAGTGAAAAATACAAACATCTTACTGCAGGTATGCAACGCAGCGATAGTTTTAGTTTCAATGCTCATAAAATGCTTGGAACTCCCCTCAGTAGTTCCATACTCGTAACCAAGCACAAGGATCAATTGGTAAAATCGTTCTCTAACGAGGCAGACTATCTCTACCAAACTGGAGATGAAGATTTCGATCTTGGAATAACGAGCATACAATGTGGTAGAAGAAATGATGCGCTAAAACTTTGGACACTCTGGAAATCTGTCGGAAACAAAGGGCTGGAGAAAATTGTGGACCACCAGTTTCATCTTGCAGATATAGCAAGAGAATATTGTGAGAATCATCCTGACTACACGCTCTACAGCTTCCCAGGTTCCATTTCTGTATGTTTTAATTACAAAAATATAGACCCCAAAGAACTATGTACTAAATTGTATGAAGACGGAAATCTAATGGTAGGATATGGTAAGTTTAGAGAACAAGAATTTGTTCGTTTAGTAACCATTAACGCTACGAACGGTAAAGAAGAAATAGAGCGTTTTTTTAATGTCTTGGAGGCAGGCGCTCAACCATCTTAACACTGCAACTAAACCATAACAATGCTCGTAAAAATAATCGCTTTATCACTCTATGTTTTAGTACTATTCCTTATCGGCATAGTAGCGTCTAGGCGTGTCAAAAACATAAGTGACTACTACGTAGGTGGCAAAAACATAGGCTATTGGGCAGTTGCTTTCTCAGCCAGAGCTACCGGAGAATCAGGTTGGCTACTCATCGGTCTTACGGGCATGGGAGCCTTGGCAGGTTTATCCGCATATTGGGTGGTACTTGGCGAAGTTCTAGGTGTAGCCATATCATGGCAATTTATGGCCAAGCGATTTAAGCGAAAGTCTGATCACTATCAGTCCATTACTATTCCAGATTATTTAGAAAGTCACTTCAAAAGCAGTACGAAATTTCTAAGAGGGCTAGCCGCCTCCATCCTATCCATATTTGTAGTCATCTATGTAAGTACTCAGATAGATGCTACGGGTATAGCTTTCGAGTCTATGATGAATATGAACTACTATCATGGTGCTCTCCTGGGTTTCTTGATAGTACTCGCATACATATTTATAGGAGGGTTTGTAGCCGTGGTATGGTCTGATTTATTTCAGGGCGTCTTAATGTTCGTTGGTCTGGTACTACTGCCTATAGTAGTCTATTACAATTTGGATGCGAACCTCAACATCCTGGAAACTCTGAAGAGCATAGATCCCAACCTAACCAATATTTGGGGAGGAGAAGGGTTTTGGCTCAACCTTGCCACTATCTTAGGATTCTCTATGATAGGCTTGGGTTTTTTGGGCTCTCCACAAGTATACGTTCGTTTTATGTCCATCAAAAACGAAGAGGAAATAGACAAAGGAAAATGGGTAGCCATATTTTACACATTGCTTACAGATGCTGCTGCGGTAACCATTGGTATACTTGCTAGAGTCTATTTTACTTCAGAAGGACAAGATCCTGAAGCTGTCTTCGGCATAGGAGCTACAGATGTGCTCAACATGGTAACCTCGAATTTTCTTCCGCTTGGCATAGCCGCTATCTACATTGCTATCGTACTTTCAGCAATTATGTCTACCATAGATTCATTACTCGTAATGGCAAGTAGTGCAATCACTCGTGATTTTTATCAAAAGATTTTCAACCCTACTGTAAGAGATGAAAAGCTTACCAAGCTCTCTAGATACGTAACACTTACCATGGCTATACTTTCTTTGTTTATTGCCTTTGCAATGGCCTACTTTAGTCCAGATAGGCAGGTATTTTGGGTTATGATTTTTGGATGGAGTGGTATAGCCGCTTGTTTCTGCCCTGTAATTATTCTCTCACTTTTTTGGAAACCCTACTCCGAGGCAGGTGCAATAGCCAGTATTATTTCTGGATTTATTAGTGTTAGTTTTTTCAAGTTTGTACTCCAGCCTATGGACGGCATTGGGATTTACATAGAAAAGCTAGATGTACTAGCACCATCTTTTGTCATTGCACTCTTTTGTGGATGGATCTTCACTAAAATGTATCCTCGAGAAGAAAAAACACAAAAGAATAAGAATTAATAGTGAAAATAGTAATTTCGTGCCCTTGAAGCGATTAGTTTCCATATTTCTAATTCTAGTACTCAGTTTTGCTGGTGCAAGTAGCATTTTGCATCAACTAGAACAAGAAGAAACTCATTCTCATGAAGGAGGAACTCATCTATGTGCCTCAGATTCACATCATCACTGCTCTCTCTGCGATACACTAATCACATTTGGGTTTATTTCGAGTGAGATAGTAAATGATCAAGAGATTGTTTGGAGTAGCGACTATATAGCCAAACAAACTTCGCCTCTTCACTCCAAATCTACCTTTGAAAAAGCAGGTAGAGCACCTCCTATGAATTAATGACTAGACTTCCCTTAGTTATTTATTAATTCATAAAAAACACAAACACATTTAAATACAATGCGAACGGTATTCGCTGTGCTTATGCTTTACAGTATAGGTACATTTTCATATGCCCAGGTAACCTTGCGCGGCCAAGTGCTAGACAGTGCCACCAGGCAACCATTGGGACTTTCATTCGTAAAGATAGCCAACCAAGATTTGGTAGCTGATACGAAAGGTAACTTTGGAACAACTAGCGTGCGTGTTGGGCAGCATACGCTGCTCGTAAGTCATGTTGGGTGCGAAACGAAAAAAGTACGCCTGGTTATTCGTAGGGATACATTTATCACTATATATCTTCCGCATCATGACCACACTTTCAAAGAAGTAGTAGCCTATGGACATCAAAATAACCGAGAACCCGATGCTCGACTGATACAAATCGTGAGCACCAAAAGATTAGAACAACTTGCCGCAGTTAGCCTAAAAAATGCTCTGCAAAACGTGAATGGTGTTCGTTTTTTAAAGACTGGAACAACTATAGCCAAACCAATCATAAATGGAATGCACAGCAACCGTATTTCAGTGATAAACGAAGATAGTAAACAAGAGGGCCAACAATGGGGAAGTGAACATGCTCCTGAGATAGATCCCTTAAGTGCAGGTAGTATAGAACTCATAAAAGGAGCCTCTACTCTGCGCTATGGCAGTGATGCTATGGGCGGAGTGATTAGGATACTGCCTGCCATTTTTGATGATAGCAGCTACACCAAAATTTCACTAATTACCAAGGGAGAAACAAATCCCAATGGTGCCCAATTGGGTATGAAAATTGAAAACAATAGGCAAAAAATAGGCCTAGGACAACGCCTTGTAGTGAACCTAAAACGAAATGGTGATGCAACTGCAGCAAGCTACGTACTGAGTAATACCGGATTTTCGCAGCTCAGTGGTTCTTATTATGCACACTACAGGCATGGTAAAAATGAGCTAGCACTAACCGCAACAGCTTTTGTACAAGAGCTAGGAATCCTTGCTGCCTCGCACATTGGTAATCTTACAGACCTAAACAGAGCCTTGGCAAGCGATACACCTCTCATTACTAGACCATTTACCTATACAATAAAACAACCCTCCCAGCTAATTCAACACTATTCTGGTAAGCTAAAGTGGCACTACAACAGTGATCACCTTGGTCCTGTAACGCTGAGCTATACCATACAAAAAAATCTCCGTCAAGAATTTGATAATCATAACAGAAACAAAGATGCTGCGCTAAATCTAAATCTCACAACACATCAACTTACCCTATTAGTAGATAAGCACATAAACCAATGGAGACTCCAATATGGAGCACAGGGAGAACAGCAACAAAATATTTTTCAGGGGCGTTACTTTATACCCAACTACCAACGGCACAAAACAGGGATTTTTAGCATACTTACCATAGAAAAGGACCACTATCTACTAGAAGGTGGAGTAAGGTATGATTGGCAAAACACCAATACTTTTCGCTTTGTTAAAGATGTAGTAGTAAATGAAATATTTACCTACGATGGCATTAGTGCAAACCTTAGCGGGTGGCGAAGAATAAATGAAGATTTAAAACTACACCTATCTGCGGCCACGCGTTTTCGTAGTCCTGATATAAACGAGCTCTTTAGCAATGGATTGCACCATGGTTCTGCAGCGCTAGAATTTGGGGACTTATCCCTAAAACAAGAACGCTCTTACTCGCTTAATGCCGCATTCAACTATAACCACAACAGACTACAAGTACAAGTAGAGCCGTACTTTCATTATTTCCAAAACTATATCTACCTACAGCCCAGTGGTGAAATACAACTCAGTATACGTGGAGCCTTTCCAGTCTTTCGCTACATACAGACAAATACCAGGTACATAGGAACAGATATAAACATAGGCTATAGGATAACAAATAACCTCACCACAGAAGCACAGGCAGCCTTGCTCTATGTAAAGGACGTAGTAAGCGATAAATACATTTTCGGAATACCTGCACAACGTGTCAGCGGACGATTAAAATACACCTTTGCAGAGGCACTCAGCTTACGCGATGGCTACCTCTGGATAGGCCCAAGCTATACCGCACGTCAAAATAGAGTAGAATTAGATCAAGATTTCGTAAAACCACCAGACGCATATTTCCTGCTAGACGCTGAGTTTGGAGCCCAATATAGCGATACGCCACTTCATTTTAGTGTCGGGGTTAACAATGCTCTAAACAACTCATACAGAGACTATATAAATAGATACAGATACTTTGCCAATGACCTTGGCATCAATTTTTACATTACATTAAATTACACATTTTAAAAACACATGAAACAATCAAAAACAAACATTTCAATTTTGGCTTTTTTAGCCCTTGGCGTAATCTCTTTCTCATCTTGTAAGGATGACGAGGTAGTGAACCCACCAAATCCCAACGAGGAAGAACTTATCACCTCTGTTGAGTTAGTATTTACAAACGCAGCAGACTCTACGGATGTAAGTACTTTCAAATTTGCCGATCCTGATGGAGAGGGAGGTAATGCTCCTACACAGCAGGATACTATACGACTGGCACAAGAAAGTAATTATACACTAGCTGTGCGATTCTTAGATGAAAGCTCTTCTGATGTTGAAGACATTACCGAAGAAGTAAAAGAGGAAGCAGAGGAGCACCTTGTATGCTACACAACTGATGCCAGCACAACTGTCACTATTTCTGACAAAGATATGAATGAGTTAAACGTAGGCCTTGAAGCAAACGTAGAAACTACCATTGCAGCAAACGGGACTTTTACTGTTGCCCTTAAGCATCAACCAGACGTAAAAGACGGAAGCTGTGACGTAGGAGAAACAGACGTAGAAGTAGCTTTTGAGCTTGAAGTAAAGTAACCACTAACCACTAACGTAAAATAGGCTTCAAGCACATTGCTTGAGGCCTATTTTATTTTTGGACTATCGTCAAAAAAAAATACCACAAAGGCGAACTCCAATAGCGCTAAATCTCCATTGAAAAATGCATTTTCAACGAAGTTTTGTTTACTATGGGACAAGGCAGGGTAATTGTGCTCTTCTGAAGTACCGTTTGCAGTAAACTAAATTACTAAAAACTGAGACGTATTTTCTCTACTTCATCAGCCCATACTTTATCGCCATCACTAATATCTGCAATACCTTTCACTTTATCTACGAGGTCTTCTAAAGTCTGAGAAGATTTGAGAGGTCTACGAAATTCTAGACCTTTGCTGGCTGTGAGCAGCTCTATAGCTTGTATACGCTCCACATTTTCGATGACGCGCAGACACTTCGTAGCTGCATTAGCACCCATACTCACGTGATCCTCTTGTCCGTTGCTACTTTCTATACTATCTACACTACTTGGGGTACAAAGTTGCTTATTTTGACTCACGATACTCGCCGCAGTATATTGTGCTATCATCAACCCACTTTCCAGACCAGGGCTACCCGTCAAAAATGCCGGCAAATCTCTTTTACCCTCTACAAGCCTGTAGATTCTTCGCTCAGCTATACTTCCTATTTCTGCTATGGCAATAGCCAAATAATCAAGTTGTAATGCAAGCGGCTGCCCGTGAAAATTACCGGCACTGAGTATTAAATCTTCATCAGGGAAAATATTTGGATTATCTGTTACAGAGTTTATCTCTGTTTCAAATACGGCAGATACATGATCTACGGCATCTTTACTCGCACCGTGCACTTGTGGCACACATCGAAAACTATACGGATCTTGCACGTGAGTTTTATGTTGGGCGAGTATTTCACTTCCCTCTAAGTGACCAAGTACTGCTTTGGCAGTGGCTAATTGCCCTTTATGCGGACGTATCTGGTGACTATACGCCAAAAATGGCTCTCTACGTCCATCATATGCATCTACACACAATGCCGCATGTAAATCTGCTCGTTTAAGTATGTCTTTCGCCTTAAATAGGCAGTGCAAACCATAGGCCTGCATGAATTGCGTTCCATTTATTAATGCTAATCCTTCTTTCGGTCCTAAGTGTAAACTAGACACACTTGGCTTTATTCTTTTTGCAGAATCAAAAGAGTTGGAAGTGATGCTTGAATCCCATATTTCACCTTCTCCTACCAGTGGCAGAGCCAAATGACTTAATGGAGCTAAATCTCCACTAGCTCCTAAACTGCCTAACTCATAAATTACTGGAATAGTATCGTTGTTATAAAATTCTAAAAGCTTCTCCACCGTAGCTAGCTGCACGCCACTATGGCCGTAACTGAGGCTCTGCGCTTTTAACAGCAACATCAGTTTTACAATATCCTTAGGTACGTAGGCGCCAGCTCCACAAGCGTGAGAACGAAGCAGGTTTATTTGTAGCTGACTGAGGTCTTTCTCTGCAATCTCTGTATTGCATAATGATCCAAAACCCGTATTTACGCCATATATGGGTGGCCCCTCTTGAGCTACCTTATGAAGTAAGTAAGTATGACACTTTTCAATTTTGGCTACAGCTGCTGCTGAGAGGTTTACTTCTTCTCCAGAAGCTACTGTTCTTTGAATATCGTCTAGGCTATGATGCTCGGCTAATTGCATAAGCAGCGAAGATACTAGGCCAAATAGAAAAACCTTCACTAAATAGAATATGCCTTGCTTGGCAGATCTAAATTACCGAACTAATTGTTACGCATTCCTGCTTTCTAATGCCAGCTTAGTAATAACAGCCTTCGTGTTTTCCGGAAAATCTCCTTTCATCATCCATTCGTAGTATCCTTTATTTTCTTTAAAAACATCCACAACTTTTTGCCCTTTATACTTCCCAAAATTAAAGAATGCCTGGTTATTCTCACCACGTTTTATTCTGCGAGCAAAGTCAAAAAACTCGCTCTCGCCACTAAATGCGTTTAAGAAATCGATATCTCCTTCCAGAGCATCGTAATGATCTACTTGTGCCTTTATTATTTCCCACGTAGCAACGGTATCTGCCTTGGCACTATGTGCATTTATCAATTCTTTACCACAGTACTTCTGGTAAGCTGCACCTAGATTGCGTGGTTCCATTTTGTGAAAAATACGTTGTGCATCAATGAATTTTCTGCTCGTATCAAAGGGAAGGCCCGCTCTATAAAACTCCTCTGCCAACATCGGAAAATCAAAACGATTACTATTAAATCCACCAAAATCACAATCACCTAAAAACTGAAGTAGCTCGGGAGCAAATTCTTGAAAAGTAGGCTTATCTGCCACATCTTTATCCCAGATTCCATGAATTTCTGATACTACCGGAGGTATAGGTACAGTAGGATTTACCAATTGATGCAAGTGTTCTTCTTTGCCATCTGGTTGTATCTTTATGCAATAAATTTCTACTATTCTATCCGTAGCTATTTGTATTCCCGTAGTTTCTAAATCAAAGACAACTAGTGGTTTGGTAAGTTTTATATTCACCCTACAAAAGTACCATACTATATATGTTGTCGTCAAATACAGGTATAATATTGTCCACCAGTTTTTAGTGCTATCCGTCATTGAATTTTTGAAAGTTGCAGGAATGACTGTAGTCGGTAGAGTAACCATGCCAACTGCATTACCAATACCTTGGCAATAACACAGCCTTGCGTAGCAGTGAATAGACCAAACTAGCGTACTATTGCGCAGGTCTGAAAAAGGTAAGCATACATGCAACCAATGAAAAAAATCACAATCGTAGGAGGAGGATCAGCAGGACTAATGCTCGCAGCACATCTCGATACAAGCCAGTATGAAGTCACTATTTGTGATAAGAAAAAATCAGTAGGTCGTAAGTTTCTGGTTGCAGGAGAAGGAGGACTAAACCTGACCTACTCCTCTCCTATCTCTGAGCTGACAAATCAATATGTACCACAGAATTTTATGGCTGCTTCCCTTGCACAGTTCACCAATGAAGATTTGATCACCTGGTTAGACAGCATCGGCATCGCAACGTTTGTAGGGTCAAGTAATCGCGTATTCCCAGCTCAAAACCTAAAGCCTATTGAAGTACTCACTAAACTTATAGAACACCTAAAAAAAAAGGGCATCAATTTTCAGCTCAATAAACAGTGGAATGGCTGGTCGAAGAAAGGAGATTTACGTTTTGAAGGGCAAGAAGATATGGTATCTGACCTAGTTATTTTCGCATTGGGTGGTGCCAGTTGGAAAGTCACAGGTTCAGATGGTGAGTGGATTAACGCTTTTGAAGAGCGTAACATAAAAACTATTGCTTTCAGATCAGCAAACTGTGCTTTTGGGGTAAACTGGGAAAAAACGTTTATCGCTACACATGCGGGAAAGCCTTTAAAAAATATCGCTGTTCGTTTTGCTAACCAAACAACCAAAGGCGAATTGGTGCTTTCTAAATTTGGTCTAGAAGGCAATGCCATATATGCATTAAGCAGAGATATACAGCAAGCGTTAGAAAACGGAGAACACATCGATATCGAAATTGATTTAAAGCCAATGCTAACAGCAACCGAACTCATGGTAAAATATCAAAATTCTACGTTGAGTAAGGTGACAGATATACTGAAGGAAGATCTAAACCTTGACAGAACGGCTGTTGGAATTCTAAAACAATTCACAGACAAAGAGACCTTTATGAATCCAGATTTGCTCATTGCTAAAATAAAGGCCGTACCGATTACCCTATCAGCAGTAGACGACATAGATCGAGCTATATCTACCTTGGGCGGTATAGACTTAGATGAAGTGGATGAACATTTTCAGCTCAAAAAAATGCCAGGCACATATGCTCTAGGTGAAATGTTAGATTGGTATGCACCTACAGGCGGTTACTTGCTACAAGGCTGTTTTAGTATGGGATTTGCATTGGCCCAGCATTTGAATAAATTAACACAAGACACTGCCAAGGAGTGATAAAAAAATTTTGTCCATAAAAATAAGTAGACCGTATAATTTCGATTGAATACTGGTCAATACTACACTGTGTATGGGTTATCAATTACCAACAAATTAACCCAACCCCTACAAGACAGACCTTTCGCATGTACTTTTGTAGTATATAAAATGAGCTACAAAGCAGTACATATCACCTGCAATCCAGATCAGGAAGAAACCATTAGTTTTTTATTGCAAGAAATTGGTTTCGCGGGAACTTCATTTGAAAAGGGGAAACTTATAGCCTACTGCAGAGTAGCAGAATATAAGGATAATAAGGTGCGAGAGGTTCTGGCCAATTTTGGGATAAAACCAGAACATGTGGCCGATGTAGCCAATGATAACTGGAATGCAATGTGGGAGGATAATTTTAAGGAAGCGATAATTGGTGATCATATACAAGCTAGAGCACCCTTTCACCCAAACGGCGGATATAAGCACAGCATCATCATAACGCCAAAAATGGCTTTTGGCACAGGCCATCATGAAACAACACGCTTAAGCGGTATTAGCTTAGAAAAACTAGACTGTAATAACAAAACTGTACTAGACATGGGATGTGGAAGCGGATTGCTAGCCATTTTAGCTTCGCAAAAAGGAGCAAAACGCGTACTAGCAATTGACTACGATGCCAACTGCGTGGAGAACACACAAGAAAACATACAATTAAATAAAGCGGTAAACGTTGAAGTTATTCAGGCAGATAGCATAAGCCATATGCCTGAAAAATTTGACATCATCGTGAGTAATATTGTTAAGAATATTAATCTTAGGCTTTTACCTGAATTTGTGGCTAAACTAAATCCAGGTGGTCACCTTATCCTCTGTGGCTTCTTAGATAAAGACCTCAATGAGCAGCATAATGCTGCTTTGGCACACGGATTGAAACTGATAGAACAAAACGTAGATAACCACTGGCTCCAGACTCAATACATACCCGACTAAATATGGCAATAAAGAAATATATACTCTCCATCGGACTTATCGCTCTTGCAGCAATAGCCTTTGGTCAACCGCGTTCTTTCTCACGACGGCCTGAGATCTTTATCAAAGAGTTCAACAAATACATCGCAACACAAAGCACAAAAAAAGATGCAGCAATACTGTACACTTTTACGACCAAGTGGGATTCTGCAAAATTCGTAGAACCGGAGCAACGGAATATCATAAATGTCGCAAATGAGATGCTCCAAAATGACATGAAGATTCCTCTATTTGTACTTTTTACGGAGACTATGCTCTATGCGAAAGATTCTATTGACCAAGCCAAATATATATCGTGGTCTAAATCACTTCTTCCAGCAGTCAAATCTGGAAATAAAACCTTTATCACCTTACTCACCGCATCCCGCAATCTTTTTAAGGACAACACAATCTATGTCTCACCTACCAAAAAATGGTTTGCAAGTGATGATAATTACCGCTTCTTGTTTAATGACAACAGAGTACAAATTGCTTTTAGAAACATAGACTTAACCTGTAAAGCACCGGTAGATCAAATTACGTTATATAATACTAGCGGCAGTTACTTTCTTGATACAGACGAATGGGAAGGAGAAAAGGGCAAATTAACGTGGGAGCGAGTTGGTTTTAATAAAGACAACATATACGCAGACATAGAAGGGAGGTATAAACTAAAGTTTGAAATTGCAGAGATATACGTAGATACTGTACTTTTTCACAATGATGATTTTTTGAAAGAACCCCTTTTCGGCAGTTTTAGAGATCGAGCTTCTAGCGCAGACAACATAGAAAAGATAAAGCTAGAGAGTTCTAAATTTCCACAGTTTACTTCATTTACCTCAGGTTTGGAATTGGGATCTTATTTAGATGGTTCAGTTACTTTCAAAGGAGGCTATTCTATGAAAGGCAAAGAAATTATGGCTAACGGATCTCCAAGTAACCCTTCATCTGTAACCATTACCTACAAGAAGCAAAAGCGAGTTGTTGCAAGATCAAACTACTTCAGCTTGAAGAATGGTAGGATAACTGCTCCAGCAACAGAGGTGACAATATTCACAGATAGTGGAACTATTTTTCATCCAAAGCTCCGTTTCAATTTGATTCTAGATAAAAAAACACTGGTAATGACCAGAGGTAAGGAAGGACTAGAACAGGCACCATTTTCTAACGATGATCAGCAAGTAGACATCTTTGCTGATAGAGTACTATGGAATCTCGATCTACCGCAGATAGAATTTGATATGACAGGGACAGATACTAAAGCCATCATAGAATCCAAAGACTTTTATAAGGACGTACTCTATGATAGGTTGCAGCATGGTATGTTAAAGTATCACCCCCTCAACAAAATGCGTAATTTCATTGTGACCAATCGCAAACGAGAGTTTACATTCACTGAATATGCCCGTTGGATGGGAAGCAAGAAAATATACCTCAAATCTCAAATCATTGAGTTAGCTGACAATGGATACTTATTCTTCAACATAGACACCGACTCTATAAAAGTGAGAACAAAGTTAGACCACGCTGTACTTGCACACCTTAAACTCGTAGATTATGACGTAATTCGATTTTCATCCCAAATCGCTGCACGATCGAATGCGTTCCTCAACCTTATAAACAACACATTTGTTATAGAAGGAGTACGTGCGTTCCGTTTTAGTGATAGCCAGAGTGTATATGCATTTCCCTATGAGCAGCAAGTAATCCTTAAGCACAAACGCAAAATGTCTTTTGGCGGGAAAATAACGGCTGGTAAATTTGATTTTTACGGCAAAAATTTCGAGTTTGATTATTTTGACTTTACTATTTCTAGTAACAAAATAGACAAAATGGTAATTTTCACTGAAGACCAAACAGGCAAACCCGGTCTAGTAGCGGTGAAATCTGTTTTACGCGATATTAATGGTACGTTAGAAATAGATAAATCTACCAATAAATCAGGGTTAGAGGACTTTCCGAAGTATCCACGGTTTATGAGCAAAAAAGGAGCTTTGATAACCTATGACAAGAAGACCATACACAAAGATGCTTATGATAAGGATAAATTTCGCTTTGAGGTAGATCCTTTTACGATAGAGAATATGGATCATTTCACAACGGCAGATCTGAGCTTTCCTGGATTATTCGTCTCAGGAGGTATTATACCCGATTTTAGATATGAAGCAATGATTATGGATGACTACTCTCTTGGTTTTGAGAAGCCTATGACAGAATACCCGATGTACGGCGGAAAAGGATCGGGTAACATAGCGATAAAACTCAGTGAAGAAGGATTTACAGCGAAAGGAAACATTGATTTTGAGGGTGCGGTAGTCACCTCTGAGGACATCCTCATGACGCTTAACTTCACCACAGCAACAGCAAAATCATACAAAATAAACGAGAACGAGAAATACCCGAACATAACGGCCAATGACGTACTCACCAAATGGTTGCCAAATAAGGACTCTATGTACGTAAATACTAATGGTCATAGCATAAATGTCTTACGAGAAAATCAAAAATTCTCAGGGGCACTCGTGCAAACAAGCAGAGAAATTGCAGGTAACGGAGAACTTACGTGGGACAATACAAAGTTTACATCTGCAGATATGAAATATGAGCCCAACAGGGTTACTGCAATGGTGTCTGCTATAGAGATTGGCGCTATTACAGCTGATAAAATTGCATTCTCTTCCAGCAATATGAAATCTGATATAGATTTCACCGCACGCATAGGTGATTTCAAACAAAACGAAAAGGGAAAACAAACCAATTTTCCATTCAACTCATATGCAAGTTCTATGGATGAATATACATGGGATATGGATGCACAGACAATTGAACTAAATAAAGGACCACTATTAAGCAGAGAGAAATCATACTTTGTCAGCACCAAGTATGAGCAGCAAGGTTTACGTTTTGAGAGTACTAAAGCACTGTTTGATATGAAACTCGGGATTATATACGCAGAAAATGTTCCGCACATAGACGTAGCAGATAGTAGAGTTTTTCCAAATAAAGGAGCAGTTGAGATACGCGAAGATGCAGAT
>CAJXIQ010000025.1 GCA_913054375.1 uncultured Bacteroidota bacterium | reverse complement strand
GAGTCGTAATACTATCTACTACTATATTGGTATTATCTAGGGCCTCTGGGATATCAGAAAAGAGCATTTCCATCTCTTTTTGTGTTTTGAAGAAGAACTCATTATTGGGGAAAGCAAACCGTAGGCCTTTTCCGTATCCTTTGGGGTCACTAAGCTTAGAACCTGTATTCACACATAGTAGAATATCGTGCGGCATAGCATCATCTTCCTCCATGTAATGAGAATCATTTGTCGCAATTATTTTCAGATCATACTTATTTGCCAGTTTTATTAAAACTTGATTTACATCCTCCTGGCTCATTCCTGTCCCATCAATGTTTTCAATGCCGTGGCGTTGGAGTTCTATGTAGTAGTCCTGCCCAAATATAGCGAGGTATTCCTTTAGTATTTTTTCTGCTTCAGCTTCACCTTTGAACAATATAGCCTGAGGTATCTCTGCTCCTATGCAACAGGATGTAGCAATCAATCCCTCGCTGTGTTTCTTCAGTATATCTCTATCTATCCGTGGGAACTTACCGTATAAGCCGTCCATATAGCCGATGGAGCAAAGTAAAGAGAGATTCTCGTAACCCTTTTGATTTTTGGCCAAGATAAGCTGGTGGTAACGTTTGTCTTTGGTGTCTCCTACAAACGAACGACGAAACCGGTCCTCTACCAAGTAGAACTCACACCCTACTATTGCTTTAACACCATGTTTCTTGGCTGAGTTTACAAATTTAAACGCACCAAACATATTGCCGTGATCTGTAAGAGCTACAGCCCGCTGACCATCCGCTTTTGCTTTGGCAAACATATTATCTATGGGTGCTGCTCCGTCTAGCAATGAAAACTGACTATGGCAATGTAAGTGAGAATACTGTGGCACTGTTTAATTATAAATTTGGACTTTCTGTTGGTTTGGTAAATTACGTTGAGATGCTCTTGCAGCTACGCTGGTAAACTAATCTCTACAAGTATACTTCTTATTTAAGAGTTACAGAACAGAATGGCAAAGGGCTTTTGCACAAAAGAAAGGATAACTTTTTAGGGCGTTGGTATTGAGGAAATTGGAATGTAATGAACCTTTAATCGAGTCATTACATTTCTTTGTTTTAATATTGTCTTTGAAAAACGCATCTTGAAAAAAATCATCCAATACCTAAAAGATTATTACAAGGACCACTTTAGTTGGGGGGAATTTATAGTTGCTTTACTTTTTGTAATAGGATTCTGTTTCTTTCGGTATTATAAGTACATCCCAACCAAATGGGGTGAGCAGTCACTGCTGACCAGTTGGTGGTATATCGCTTACTTCGCAGAGGCAAAATGGAGTTTTCACATGGCTCTTTATGGGCTACCGTTACTGTTTGGGTATTTCATGAGCAGCGTCTTTCATCACGAGTGGCACTTTTGGAGAAATCCTAAATTTTGGTTCTTGATTGTTTTTGGCGTAGGGATATTTGCTTTTAGAAGCACACTATCTGGCCATCTTACCCACTGGCTAGAGAGCTACCGTAATTACCAGCATTTTCAATGGTTAGAAAGCATTATAGGCACGGTGGCTAGAGGGATTTTCCTGTTTTCTGCCATATGGGTATATTGGTATGTGGCCGATAGAAAAGAGCAGCCATTCTATGGGTTTACGCTAAAAAGATTCAATACTAAACCGTACTTCATTATGCTATTGCTCATGGTTCCGCTCATAGCCGCAGCTAGTACTCAGGCGGATTTTTTAACCTCTTATCCGAGGGTGCAAAAATTCTTAACACTGGACTTTACCAATGCAGAGCACTTGAAACACTTTGCACTTTATGAATTCTTATACGGCCTAGATTTCTTTAGCATCGAATTTTTCTTTAGAGGTTTTCTTATTCTTGCTTTCGTGGGAATAGTCGGTCCTAGAGCAATACTACCTATGGCCTATATCTATGTAGTCATTCACTGGAATAAGCCAATGGGTGAGCTTATCAGTTCTTTTTTTGGAGGCAGCCTACTTGGCATTGTGGCTTATTATAGTCGCAGTATTGTTGGTGGAATAATAGTACACGTGGGCATTGCATGGATGATGGAACTCGGAGCATTTACCAGTAAATACTTTTTCCCTTGAACGAATTTTTAGGCACAGATATTACGTTTTTAAAAGGTGTCGGCACAGTACGAGCCGAAATCCTAAACAAAGAGTTGCGGCTATTTCGCATAGAGGATCTGTTGGGTTACTTCCCTTTTCGTTATGTAGATCGTAGTAGGTTTTACAAAATAAGTGAGATAGAACACGATACCAGTTACATCCAGCTTTGCGGAAAAATAATCCGAATAGAAGAACTCGGCACCCCGCGAAACGTACGATTGGTAGCCACCTTTACGGATGGAGAACAAACCATCGAGCTCTTATGGTTCAAAAGCATTAAATTTATTAAAAGCACCATCAAGATGGGTGAAGAGATTGTCATTTTCGGAAAACCTAGTTTCTACAGAGGCAAGGCTAATATGAGTCATCCTGAACTGGATACCGTTGCCAATAGAAGCAAAAGTGCTGCACTTGAAGCTGTATACCACACTACGGAGATGATGAAGACGCGTAGAGTAGAAAGTAAGGCCATACGGCAGATAGTGGGTAGTGCACTACAACACGAAAATTTTCATGTACCGGAGATTTTCAGCAAAGAAATATGTGAAAAATACAAACTTATACCGCGAAGCAAAGCATTTCGATTCATCCATCATCCGCCAAGCCAAAAGCATATAGAAGCAGCACAATACCGTTTCAAGTTCGAAGAGTTATTCTTCTTGCAGCTGCCCTTTATCAACCAAAAGATGAACCGCAAAGAAGCAGCAAAAGGAATATCCTTTGGCACACAGAATCCGCTGTTTGAAGACTTCGTAAAAAATCACTTACCCTTCTCTCTCACCAATGCACAAGAACGAGTGCTGCGAGAGGTGAAAACTGATCTCTGCTCTGGCCAACAGATGAATAGATTACTACAAGGGGATGTTGGAAGTGGCAAAACAATTGTAGCTTTTTTGAGTGTAATGATGGCCGTAGACAATGGCTACCAAGCTAGCTTGATGGCTCCTACCGAAATACTAGCCATACAACACTACATAGGACTATCAGAACTTGCTGGTAAAATTGGATTAGAAATTGGTATACTTACAGGATCTACCACTTCGAAAGAACGAAGAATATTGCACGAAAAGCTACAAAACGGTGAGATAAAATTACTGGTAGGAACCCATGCATTGATAGAGGATGTCGTCGAATATAAAAACCTGGGACTTGTCATTATAGATGAGCAGCATCGGTTTGGTGTAGCACAACGAGCCAAACTACAGGACAAAGGCAAGGAAAACCCTCACGTACTTGTAATGACGGCAACACCTATACCACGTACATTGGCAATGAGTGTATACGGAGACCTAGATTATAGCGTTATAGATGAAATGCCCGCAGGGCGCAAAGCCATAAAAACGGCACATCGTTTTGGTTTTGCTCGCGAAAAAATATGGCAGTTTATGAAGGAAGAGATTGCTCGCGGCAGACAGGCTTACATTGTCTATCCGCTTATAGAAGAGAGCGAAACAATGCACTACAAAGACTTGAATAACGGGTATGATGAACTTCTCCATTTCTTTCCTAGACCCGAGTACCAAGTAGAAATGCTCCATGGTAAAATGAAACCTTCTGACAAGGAAGCCAAGATGAGAGACTTTGCCGACGGCAAAACCAATATATTGGTAAGTACCACAGTAATCGAGGTAGGTATAAACGTACCCAATGCAAGTATAATGATCATAGAAAGTTCAGAAAAATTTGGGCTATCACAACTGCATCAGTTACGTGGGCGTGTAGGCCGTGGTGCAGAGCAAAGTTATTGTATACTGATGAGCAGTAAAAAACTGAGTGCTAATGCCAAAACACGACTAAAAGCTATGGTCAGCACTACCAGTGGATTTGAACTAAGTGAAATAGATATGCAACTGCGTGGTTTTGGCGATATAGCAGGCACGAGGCAAAGCGGTTTAGACCAGCTCAAACTGGCCTCACTGAGTGATGATTCGCACATTGCCGAGCAGGCACGCAACGCCATTGTAGAGCTACTAGCTACAGACCCAGACTATGATAGACACCAAAGTCTGCGGCACTTCATGCAAAACAAACAAGGGTACAAAGACTGGGATAAAATCGCCTAATTACTGCTCTAAGTAATTTTTTAGCGACGTGAGGTTCTTCGCCATATTTTGGGTGTGAGTCTCTTTGGCTCGCATAATCATTTTGCTCTTATTCTTTAGTGCTTTCATTTTCACACTGCACGAGACCCGTGTAGTGTTACTATCTAATACTTCCAATGTATATGACTCAGTCTTGGAAAAGAAATCTATGACTACGCCATGCAGCACTACCTCCTTATTGATCTCTGCCCGTCTTAGCTCTTTAGTCATCATCATATCTTGAGGGAAAAAGACTTCAGAAACACTCCCTTGCGAGAAACCGTCCCCTTTTTTTGGATTTACCCGTACTATTCCTTCTACCCAGTTGCCCCATGTTTGTGGATTTATAATACCCTTGTATACCGTTTCTACTGGCGCTTCTATATCTTCATTTACTCTAAACTCTATTTCTGATGGAGACAATAATATCATCCCATAAAACCCCGCAGCGACAAAAATCGTTATGATTACCAAGTACTTTCGTATGTTCATAATACAAAGGTAATACGGATGACTTTTAATTTCATACCGTTACCATAAATACGCATACATCTCCCAATTTGAATATGCATCTGCCACCTTTATACAGACTAGAGAATAGTATTTAATGGCACAATGGAATCACAAAAAAACCCCAACCAAATGAATGGTTGAGGTTTCTATATTGTGCTTTACGATATTACTTACCGAACTTTTTCATGTAATCTACTACGATAGGTGTTGCAATACAGATAGATGAGTATGTACCTACAGCTACACCTACTAGCAATGCAAACGTAAATCCTTTTAGACCCTCACCACCAAAGATGAACAATATAAGGATAACGATAAGCGTAGTCAGTGAGGTAATCAATGTTCTACTTAGTGTAGTATTGATTGCTTTGTTTATCACTGGGCTCACATCCTTCTCATGCTTGTTTAGTCCAAGGAACTCACGTACACGGTCAAATACTACCACGGTATCATTTATAGAGTAACCCACTACTGTGAGTATCGCTGCTATGAATGCCTGATCTATAGACAACTCAAATGGCACAATACCCCAAAGGATAGAATACAACGAGAATACGATAAGAACATCGTGGAAGATAGCTGCTGTAGCACCTAAACTAAACCCAACATTGCGGAAACGGATAAGTATGTACAAGAACATACCAATAATAGCTAGTGCTATTGCCCAAGATGAGCGTACCTTGATATCCTTTGCAATCGTAGGTCCTACCTTGCTACTAGAAAGTATGTTATCTGCAGAAACCTTATAATTGGCCAAACCATCTACAAGTGCTTTTTCTACCATCTTACCTGCGTTAGCCTCATTGCTATTGATCATATAAGATGTAGTTATCTTGTATTGATTGTTTGCTCCGTATGTTTTCACTTCAGTATTTGCATCTGTAAACTTATCCGCCAGCGCTTCTTTTAGCTCACTAGAAGTGGTTCCGCCTGCTTCTACCACATAACTCCATCCCCCCTTGAAATCTACGCCTGTGGAGACTCCTTTGGTTGCAAGGGAAACAATACCTAAAAGTATAATGGCTCCCGATATCACATAAAATACTTTACGTTTTCCAATAAAATCAATATCAATGGTATTCAATCGTTTACCCAATTTCTCTGATATACTTGTATAGAATGACGTTTCTTTTCCTCTATTAATGTCATTGTCTATGAACATACGTGTAAGGAAAATAGAGGTGAACAATGAGGACAGGATACCAATAACAAGTATTACTGCAAATCCCATTACTGGGCCTTTACCCAATGTCCAAAGAATAGTACCCGCAATCACCGTTGTAATGTTCGCGTCTATAATAGACGAATACGCCCCAGAATAGCCATCCTTGATTGCTGACTTAAATGATTTACCTGAAGTAAGTTCTTCACGCACACGCTCAAAGATAAGAACATTGGCATCTACTGCCATACCGATGGTAAGGACCAAACCTGCCATACCGGGAAGGGTAAGAGCAGCATGCATCCCTGCAAGTACACCTATAATAAATACAAGATTTACCAGTAAAGCAATGTCTGCATACAGACCTGCTTTGCCGTAGTAGACTACCATGAAGATGATCACCAATAAGAAACCTACCACTAATGAGATCATACCTGCATTAATCGCTTTTGCACCTAGTGTAGGTCCTACCGTGGTCTCACCTGTTATTTTGGCTGGAGCCGGCAACTTACCCGCTTTTAATATATTAGAAAGGTCAGTTGCTTCCTCTATTTCATAATTTCCTGTTATTACGGAGCTACCGTTTGGAATCTCACCTTGTACGGTAGGTGCACTGTACACTTGATTATCAAGCACTACTGCTACACATTCCTTCGGGCTAGCAGAAGAAGCTTCTCTTGTAAGTCTTTTCCATACCGATGTACCTTCTTGGTTCATCTGCATACTTACAGCTAAGTTTAAATCTGCTTGACGCGTAGGACGCGCATCTGTGATAACGTCACCTGCTAGCGCTGGTTCTCCATCTCTACCGCTCTTCAATGCGTAGATAGCATAAAAATCTCTACCGTCTATTTGTACTGGTTTGAAACCAAACTTGAAGTGTAGGTTAGATGGTAACGCTGCTTGTACATCTTTTCTCGCAAAGTATCCTTTGAATATTTCGACATCATTGGCGTCTATATATCCTATCTCAGCAGACTGTGCCCAGTTTTTACCTTCGTTTGCAACGTTGGGTATCAACTTCGATATCACAGGATTTTCTGCTTCTATTTCCTCTCTAGATTTTTCTGGAAGCGAATCAGCACCCAAAGAGTCTGTTCCTAATGATCCTTCTAATGATCCCTCAAGGTTACCCTCTACTGTTGTAGCTGTAGGAGTAGCCTCTGCGACAACTTCAGTTTCACCATTGACTTCATTCTCCAGCTGTTTTACCCCATAAACAATTTTGTTTACTTGCTCTAAGTATTCAAACCCTTTAAAATTTGGAAATACTTTCCAGAACTCAAGATTTGCAGAGCTTACGAGTAAGTCTCTAACACGTTGTGGGTTGTCTACACCTGGAAGCTCCACCAATATACGGCCGTTATCCAGTCGCTGTACATTTGGCTGTGCTACCCCAAACTTGTCTATACGAGTGCTTACAATCTCAAATGCTCTACTAACAGCACTTTCACTCTCACGTTTGAGGTATTCAAACACCTCATTGTTAGAAGAATTGTATCCATTTGGCAATTCTGCTTCTAGACCTCTACCAAAGAATATAGCGGCAATTTTACCATTTGGCGCTTTTTCGGTATAGTTTTTATCTAGTAAGTCTACAAAGTTTTGTTGACCTAAATATTCGTCTTTTGACTTATTGAAGGCTTCCTTAAAAGCTACATCATCTATGGTCAATTCACCGTTTCTGTCTGCACCTGCCATAGCTGCAATTACTCTCGATGTTTCTACTTCTAGAGTTACGTTCATCCCTCCTTGTAAATCAAGACCAAGATTTAACTCGTTCTCTTTGCACTCCTGATAAGTGAAACCAAGACCAAGATAAACCTCTTGTTGGCTCATACTGTCTAGGTATCTTCGCTCGAAAGAATCTCTTACGATCTTGTTCGTAGAATATTCGGCTGCAATTGCTTCTGCGTCCTTCTCTACGGAGTTGGTCACATAGGTGAACGACAACTGGTAAATACTTGCTAATATAAGCAAGACTGTAATAAATTGGATAAATCCTTTATTGTTCATTATATCTATATTTTGTTAGATGTTTTGCCAAAATTTCAAAGGGTGCAAAAATATATTTATATACCAACTTTAGCAACTAAAGTTTGCTTACGCTCAAGAGAGCAAAATGGCTAGAATGCAAAGACTTACTTTGCCTCTATAACATTGTTGAATTTTGCAATTACTTTGTCCAAACAGGCATCAAAATTTTCATTGTTTTTGATGATGTAGTCCGCATTAGACTTGTGCGGTTTCAAAAATTCTTTGTACGCTGGCTGTACATGGTTTTCCCACTGATACATCACCTCGTCATTTGTCATTCCTCGCTCTGCGGTATCTCTTTTAAGTCGTCTATCCAGTGTTACATCATCGTCCGCATCTATGTAGAGGCGGTAGTCAAACATTTTATTGAGCGACTTGTCTGCAAATACGAATAATCCTTCAAGCAACACGATGGGTGCTGGACTATAAACAATCTCTTTTGGAAAAATATCCGGATTATTGAAGGTATACTCAACTAGTTTTACGGTTTTCCCTTTCAGTAGTTTCCTCAAGTCTTT
Source organism: uncultured Bacteroidota bacterium (assembly GCA_913054375.1). GTDB lineage: Bacteria > Bacteroidota > Bacteroidia > NS11-12g > UBA9320 > UBA9320. Next base: position 11,692 of record CAJXIQ010000025.1, on the reverse strand, counting down.
TTTTATCCGACCAAAGTCAATACCGGTAGGATGGTCAAAGTTGACCATTCCGTTTTTGTCTCTCAATTGCTCAGAAAGTCCCTTATAGTAGTTGTCTTGAGTGATGACGCACACTTTGTCTTGACCAAAAACCTCACTTAGTTTTCTGATAAACGTAGTCTTCCCCGAAGCACTACCGCCTGCTAGTCCTACTAGAAACGTTTCTGATCTTTGCACGCCGCGAAAGTAAAATTTAATATCATCAATAAGAACCTTGTTTTTTTTATTTCCTATGCGTGTTTATTCACGTCTCAAAGTAGCCTATTATCTTCCTGTAGTAGTGCCACACTCTATATTTTCAACTCGAAGCTCCAGTCCCTCCATTGAGATTGCTGCATACATTATCCCCCTTTACTCGGGTTACTTGCCATGATGTAGCGAACTCCTCTTTGGAGAATTGCTGCTGTAAAGTTTCCTGCATCACTTGATTGTTTTGTTGTTACGGTTATTCCGCCCGGTTGTACTTCCTACTGGGCAGAATAGGATGGTATTCCAACCACTAAACATCATCCACTTACTAATGCTACCTGAAACTAAATTGAATAATTTCATTTCTTCATGTATCTGAATGCATAATTAATCTTGTGTACTGATCTTTGTATAAAAAAGATGTTACGTTTATAAAAACAACAAATTATCAGAATACTATTGGGATTAAAGGCGCTAATATTCGGATAGATTTAGAGGACTGAGACAATCCAAACTCAGACGTGTTTGTCAAACTTAAGTAAAACTTTAAAAACTATTTGTATGTTTAAAGTTTCCTGCGTGTATTTGCAGTAACAATTTGGAGGAGTTAAACAAAATATTGGCAGGGGCTACCAACCTTTTTATGCGTATAGGCATCAAGAGTGTGTCTATGGATGATATTGCTCGTGATATTGGTGTAAGTAAAAAGACCATTTACAAGCATTACAGCGACAAAAAAGAACTCGTTTTAAAAGTGATAGAAGCGGACCATATAGAGGATATGCGAGAATGCTCAAGGTGCTGCGATACCGGTAACAATGCAATTCAAAAAATGATTGATATCAGCCGATACATCAGCAACCAGCACAAAGACATTAACCCAACCGTCATCTATGATCTGCAAAAATATTACCCAGAAGCATGGAACAGAGTGAAGCAGTACCAAACCGAATTTATTCAACGTTTCATTGGGCAAAATATAGATGAGGGCAAAAATGACGGACTCTACCGCTCTGATCTGGACGTTTATACCACTGCTTTTATGTACGGTACACTGATACGAGGCATGATGGAACAACTTGCATCCAAAGAAAACGCCTATAATTTTAAAACGCTTCACCTACAGATGGTAAGCTACCACCTATACGGCATATGCACTACAGCCGGCCGTACCTACCTGAAACAACACATTAACGAAATAACCAAATAAGAATAATGAGACAACTATTCACCTGGGCACTAGCAGCCACGGCTATTGTTACATTTGCGCAAAACAATGCAGCCCTATCCCTATCGCTCAACGAGGCTTTAGCTCAAGCCCAAACCAACAATCAAACCTTGGCAAATGCACAGCTAGACATAGCCTATGCAGAAACACAAGTGAATGAGATAAAAGCACAAGGTCTTCCGCAAATAAACGGTAATGCAGGATTCACCCACAACCTAGAAATAGCAACACAAGTATTACCCGACTTTATAAGTCCATCGGTATACGGAGTTCTTTTCGAAGAGGGGCTAATCGCTCCCAAAGATTTTGCCATAGGAACATTCCCGGCTCAATTTGGTGTTCCCTACTCGATGCAAGCAGGAATTGGAGTGAACCAGTTACTCTTTGATGGTACTTTCTTCTTGGGTCTAAAAGCCGCTTCTGAATTTGTAAATATAAGCAGGCTTAGCGCATCTAAAAGTGAGATCGATATAAAAGAAGCTGTAACCAAAGCCTACTACATGGCACTCATATCTGACCAAAACAGAAGCCAGCTTAGCAAAAGTGTAGAAAATATTCAAAAACTAAAAGACGAAACTCAGGCTATGTACGATGCTGGTTTTGCAGAGAAACTAGACGTAGACAGACTGATCTTATCCGTTTCCAATTTAGAGATCAACATAAACCAGCTTGAAAATCAAGTGAAACTAGCTAAACAGCTTCTGCTAAACAGCATAGGCCTGGATGTAAACCAGCAGGTAGAGCTAACCTCTTCTCTTCCGGAGGAAGTAAATGCTCTTGATGACTTAGCAGCAGCCTTCAATCCCGAGAACAGGATAGAAATACAATTGATAGACCAACAGCAAGAGTTGAACAAGATCAATCTGAAACGATACAAAGTAGGTTACGTACCTAGCCTATTTGGCAATTTTAACTACGGAGGAAACACCTTTGCTGGGGACGGCAATTTTGGTGACCTTGGAAACGAGTGGTTCCCCATATCCTCTTACGGCGTGTCACTCAATATACCCATATTTGATGGTTTTTACAAAAAAGCAAAGAGTGATCAGGTCAAAATAGATATTCAAAAAACAGAGAATACGAAGAAACAAGCTGTTTTGGGTATGAGCCTGCAAGTAAGCCAAGCAAAGACGAACTACATAAATGCACTTAAAACCATCGATCTTCAAAAGAAAAGCAAGGTTTTAGCAGAACGTATTTATTCTACCACGGCTATCAAATTCAAAGAAGGAATTGGCAGCAGTTTTGAAATGATTACTGCAGAAAGTGATCTAACTCAAGCACGCACCAATTATCTTAATGCATTATATGAACTAAATGTAGCTAAGATAGACCTCAACAAAGCACTTGGAATTTTATAATCCTATTACCCTAAAATAATTAAAATCAATACCATGAGAAACACAATCATAGCATTTTCTATCTTAGCTCTATTTGCAGCGTGTAGTGGAAAAAACGAAGAAGCTTTGGAAACAAAGAGAGCAGAACTAGACTCCCTGCAATCTGAAATGACCACCCTAAAAGCTACCATAGCAAAAGTGCAGGCAGAAATTATAAAACTGGACACCAATGCTCGTCCCAATGCGATAGCAGTAATGACCAAAACGGTAACCAAAGGACAATTTAAAAACCCTTTTGACGTACAAGCCCTCGTGCAATCGGACAACAATGTGATGGTATCTCCAGAGGTACCTGGCAGGCTTGTAAAGATATTCGTAAAAGAAGGACAACGAGTATCGCGCGGACAAGTAGTGGCGAGCATGGATGGCAGTACCGCCAATTCGCAAATTGCTGAATTAGAAGGTGCACTCACTTTGGCAAAAACCAACTATGACAAATTGAAAAACCTGTGGGACCAGAACATCGGAAGTGAGATGCAATACCTACAAGCTAAAAATCAGTACGAAAGCCTTCAAAACAGTATTGCAACCGCAAGAACTCAGGCGGGAAAATATACCCTTAAATCCCCAATATCTGGCACAGTAGACGCCATAATGTCTAACGAGGGAGAACTCGTAGGAAGTATGACAGGTGGACCAGTAATGCGTATTGTAAACATGGCAGATATTAAACTAAAAGCAAATGTATCTGAAGCATATGTAGGCAAGATTAAAAAAGGGCAGCAAGTAAAAGTGTACTACCCCAGTCTAAAAATAACGACAACGGAAGTTGTAAGTGCCGTTGGCAATGTGATAGACTTAAACAACAGAACATACAGTGTGTATGTGACACCTCGCAATAGCACAAAAGACCTCAAACCCAATATGCTGGCAATGATTACAGCATATGATTTTGAAGACAATGACGCCATCAGTGTTCCTACCAAGCTGGTGAGAAACGATGGAAACAATGACTATATACTTACCGTGAAAACAAGTGGCGAGAAAAAGACCGTAGAAAAAACTGCCGTTGTTATTGAACAAGAATTTGCCTCTGAGACAATTATTAGTTCTGGTTTAATATCTGGGCAAGAAATAATCACAGAAGGATACAATAGTGTAATAGAAGGAGACGAAGTAAAAATAATTACCGAATAGTCATTGAGATGTAAGTGCGGGGAACAAAAATCACACGTCTTCTCCTAGCAAGCTTCATCTAACAAACACCCATTACAACTAACAGAAAAAAAAATATGCTAGACAAAGCAACAGACATTATAAAACACTTTGGGATATCGGCATGGGCTGTGGCCAACCGCACCAGTGTGTACGTAATGATAGGGATAATCGTCATTATCGGACTCATCAGTTACACCAGTATGCCAAAAGAGAGTTTTCCAGAGATAAAACAACCTACCATCTTCGTAAATACTCCATACCCAGGCAACTCACCCATAGACATAGAGAACCTTGTTTCTAGACCCATAGAGAAGCAGATCAATACCATTAGTGGCCTTAAAAAACTGACCTCTACGAGTATTCAAGATTTCTCTATCATAGTAGCAGAGTTTGAGCTAGATAATCCTACCGCAGAGGTTCTGCAAGAAGTAAAAGACGCTGTAGATAGAGCGAAGGCAGAACTCCCGAGTGACTTACCCGTAGATCCCAGTGTAACTGAACTCAACTTTAGTGACATGCCAGTGATGAATGTCAATCTCTCTGGCGACTACAGCCAAGATAAACTTAAAGAGTTCGCAGAAATGCTGCAGGATAAGTTCGAATCACTACCAGAAGTAAGTGCTGCTGATATATCTGGACTCACCGAGGAAGAGGTAGAAATTTCTGTAAACCGATTAAAAATGGAATCTCTAGAGATTTCACTCAATGACGTGGAGAACGCGATACGGGGAGAGAACTTAACTATGTCTGGTGGAGATATCAAAAGCATAGAGGGTTCTGATATTACGCGAAGAAACGTTCGAATAGACGGAGAATTTAAAAACTATACAGATTTACTCGATGTCATTATTAAGAATGAGTTTCAAAACATCGTATACCTAAGAGATATAGCAACCGTAAAATTTGGACAAAAAGAACCTACATCCTTTGCTCGACTGAATCAGAATCCCGTAGTAGCAATAGACATCAAGAAAAAGAGTGGTGCTAACCTTATAAATGCAGCTGAAGCAATCCAGAATATAGTAGCCAAAGCTAAGAAGTCTGGATTGCCAAAAGACTTAGAAGTAGTCATAACCAATGACCAAAGTAAGGACACCAAGAATATGGTAAGTAACCTAGAGAACAGTATCATTATGGGTGTTATACTCGTAGTTATAGTGCTCGTCTTCTTCTTAGGTTTGCGTAACTCACTCTTTGTGGGTATCGCCATCCCACTCTCAATGCTTATGGGTATTGCTATCCTAAATTTTGGTGGCAACACGCTCAATATGATGGTACTCTTCTCCCTCATACTCGCACTGGGTATGCTGGTGGATAATGGTATAGTAGTGGTAGAAAACATCTATAGACTCCGAGGCGAGGGTAAGAGCCCAGCGGATGCATCCAATGAAGGTGTGGGCGAAGTAGCTACAGCCATTATAGCTTCTACGGCAACTACGATAGCCGCTTTTGTTCCGTTATTATTCTGGAAAGATCTCATCGGAGAATTTATGAAATTCTTACCTATCACACTTATCATAGTACTTTCATCATCGCTTTTTGTGGCATTGCTTGTAAATCCTGTACTTGCTGCAGATTGGATGAAGGTAGGTAAGACTGAAAAATCTAAGAGCAAGAAGTTTTGGATAGGTATAGCTATTGCTGTAGTATTAGGAATACTATTATTACTTATAGAAGAGTACGCACTTATAGGTGGACTGTTTATAACGGGAGTTATATTCTCCTTGCTCAATAGATTTATATTCACTCCAGGCGGAAACTATTTTATGGCTCATATAATGCCCCGTTTAGAAAACGGATATGCTGCAGTTGCACGTTATGCACTCAAAGGATTTCGACCCATATTTTTCTTTTTGGCTACACTAGCCCTTATGGTCGGTTCTATTATGTTCTTTGCCAATAGCGGTGCACCTATTGTTTTCTTTCCAGAAGGAGAACCTAAGTACGTGAATGTCTACATAGAGGCACCATTGGGCACAGACATAGTCAAGACCAATGAGATTACCAAAAAACTAGAACAAAGAATAACAAAAGCTATAGAGCCATATCAAGAAGTAGTGGAGGCAGTACTTGCCCAAGTAGGAGAAAAAACTGCGGACCCAAATGCAGGTGTACAGAGTGGTTCATCCCCTAACAAAGGACGTATCACTGTATCCTTTCTGGAGTATCAGAAACGTGTGTTCCTCACAGAGACCAGTACCGTAGATATCATGGCAGAGATAAAAGATGCCTGTAGAGACTTCCCCGAAGCAGAAATCACCTTTGCCAAGGATGCCGTAGGACCACCCGTAGGTAAGCCCATCAATGTAGAGGTAAAAGGGGAAGACTATCTTACGCTTATAAAAGAGGTAGAAAAAATCAAGAAAAAGATGGAAGATGCTAATGTACCAATGGTAGATCAGCTTAAAACAGATTTAGAATTGGGTAAGCCTATGCTCGAAATCACTATAGATAGGGAAGCAGCACGTAGATTTGGATTGAGTACTATGCAGATAGCCAGCACATTGCGTACAGCATTGCTCGGCAAGGAGATCACCAAATACAAAGATGGTGAAGAAGACTACGAGGTTCAGCTTCGTTTTCAAGAAGACTATAGATACAACCTGGAGAACCTGCTCAATACTGTGATTACCTTCCGTAATATGGCAACTGGCAAAATATCACAAGTACCCATATCTGCAGTCACCAGTATAGATTACAACTCCACTTACGGAACCGTAAAACGTAGAGATTTGGATAGAGTGATCACTATATTCTCAGAAGTAGAAGCGGGTGGTAATGCCAATGCAATTGTTGCTAAGTTTAAGGAACTACTATCCGATCATGAGATGAAAGAAGGCTACTCATTCAAATTCACCGGCGAGCAAGAAGAACAGTCTTCATCTACAGACTTCCTCGTAGGAGCTATGATGCTAGCGGTATTCATCATTTTCTTGATCATCGTTACACAGTTTAACTCCATCGTAGGACCCGTTATCATTATGTTCTCAGTACTGTTTAGTACGATTGGCGTATTCTTAGGCTTTGGCCTCTTCAAAATGCCATTCTCTATTATGATGAGTGGTATCGGTATCATTTCCCTAGCAGGAGTAGTGGTGAACAATGCCATTGTACTGATAGACTATACCAACCTCTTAAGAAAACGAAAGCGATCAGAATTAGGCCTCACAGAAAAAGAGAGACTACCCGAGTCTGAGGTATTCAATACCATCATAGAAGGGGGCCGTACACGACTACGCCCGGTATTGCTTACCGCTATAACCACTGTACTTGGTCTTATCCCGTTAGCCACCGGTTTAAATATCAATTTCTATACCCTACTCACTAAATTTGATCCTGAATTTTATATGGGCGGAGACAATGCAAGCTTCTGGGGACCTATGGCTTGGACCGTTATTTTCGGATTAATCTTCGCTACATTCTTAACACTCATCATAGTACCTGTGATGTATTGGCTAAGTGATAAAGCAACACTTAAACTATCTAACTTATTTAAACAGTCTTAATTCATAACATAAGTTCACGTTCGAAAAGGCTCCTTTTTTAAATAAGAGGAGCCTTTTTATGTAACACATCTGTATCCATTCACAGAATCTGTCTTCGTATTTCTCAAGATACTAGCGATTCAAATCCGTACATTTGACAACTATCAATGCAACACAACGTACACTGGACCATCAAACACTTCAATGAGCTTACCGCTTTAGAGCATCATCATATCATTGCATTACGTACTGCCATATTCGTAGTAGAACAAGACTGTCCATATCAAGAGGTAGACCACAAAGACCTTCACTCCTACCACGTTTGGGGAACTCGAGAAGACAAAGTAGTTGCCGTAATACGCATCGTAGAACCGGGCATATCATACCCCGAAATATCCTTGGGCAGAGTAGCCGTTGCCAAAGACTACCGAGGCACCAATGTGAGCAATGAACTAATGACCCAGAGTATCGCTTTTGTAGAAGAAAAACTGGGCAAGCAAGCCATTCGCATCTCCGCACAAGAACACCTGCAACGGTTTTACCACCGATTCAATTTCAAGACGGTTAGTACAATGTATTTAGAAGATGATATTCCGCACGTAGAAATGTTAAGAGATTGACGCAGATAATATCAGGGTAGCTAAAAAAGCGGGATAGTGAATGTGACTTCAACTATTCCGCTCTAGTAGACTCACTGAGATTCTTATCGAATCTTTAGACTAGCGATCTAATCCACCCAAATATGGTTCAATAAATCGAATCGTATCGCTTATAAACACGTAATACCTCTTATCCCACTAGTAAACAATTGAACCAGAGAACACTACTGTATCCGTTTAGCATAATATGAAATTTAATTTCGGAATTGCATTTATTTAGTCGTATTTCGAAAGCTTAGTAAGTTAAACCATGTCAAAAACTATTCGCCAATTTCTTGTTTTCTCATTTTTCATCGTTTTCACATCAGAAGTTTCAAATGCCCAAAGCCTAATCGCACTTGTCGATAGAGCAAATGCTTCTGGAACAACTACAGCTGAAGGTCAAGGGATCACTGTAACAGGACTCTCACGTGGTGCGGGAATTACTCATACTAGTAGTGGTGGAGATTATAACTCCACTAGTTGGACAACAGCTAATTCATCTCTGAGCACTGCAAAAACAAATAATGACTACCTTCAATTTTCTATTCTAGTAAATTCAGGTAGTCTTTTAGACCTCAATGAGATGAAAATCAGAATGGACAGAAGCGGAACAGGACCCAATAATGTTGAAATTGAATACTCAACCAATGCTTTTAGTTCCGCGGGTACAAGCATATTTAGTATGACTGGCCTATCAAAAAGTGGAAGCATTAGAACAATTGGCTTATCCAGTATTTCTAACATAAATGCTTCAAGTACCATCACATTCCGAATATATGCTTGGGGAGCCACCAGCAGCGGTGGGACTTTCGACATCGAGGGTTTTAGCAATTCTTACACAGCTACCGGTTGGACGACTACTATTTCTGACCCAGGAATTGCAATTAACGGGTGTGCTACTCCGCTAAACCCAACTAATATCACCAACACTCCAGTCACAACTAATTCAACTACTATATCTTGGACCAATACGAGCTGTTTTAACAATATGGTTGTTATTGGAAGTTTGAGCCCAATTACAACATCACCTTCGTTTTCCGTGAACCCGAGTACATGGTCAGCAAATACTGATTGGAACAATAAAGTTTCGGTAAGCTCTCAGATGAGTGGAGGATCATCCAACGAATATGTTCTTTATGTTGGCACGGGATCTAGTGCAACCATTAGTAACCTACCTGCCACTGGAACTTTGCACTATAAAGTGTTTAATCGTTTCGCATCTTGGAGCTCAGGCGGAACCCAAAATACGCCCCTTCCTGTTGAATTTATAAATTTTGAGGCAAAAAGCCTTAACACTCATGTTTTACTATCGTGGTCCACAGCATCAGAATTAAATAATCACTTTTTTGAAGTCCAAAAGTCAATTTCTGGAGAACGATTTACTCCAGTAGCAGAAGTTTCTGGTAATGGTACAACAACCGAAACACATCATTATAACTTCACAGATACAGAAGTTTCTCCGGTTGCATTCTATCGACTCAAACAAGTAGATTATGATGGCACTGTTTCTTATTCTAAAATAGCTCGCACTATACATGAGGAGGACGCAATTTCTTTTACCCAAGACAAAAGCGAGGTCACCATCAATCTCGAAACATTTGCACCTTCACAGGTTTTATTATTAAATTCTTCCGGTAGAGAAATACTTAACGATGACATTCATAGCTCTTATTCAATTGATAAACGATTCCTAGCATCAGGCATTTATGTGCTTATTGTAAAGTGCAATGACCAAATATATCATTACCGTTTTTACAAATAAGACTAAAAAGCAACTCCATTGCACGACTAACCATAGGTGCACCTAGCATGTGCCATGTTCTATCTCAGACTACAAGCAAATAATGATTTAACAGCAACCACTAATCATTAAAATTTTATCTTCGCCCCAATGAGAAAAGAAAGTAAAAAATTCCTTCGGGATTATTTGAATGCCAACTCACCTGTAGGTGCAGAGACTCCAGGACAAAAGGTTTGGTTGGACTACCTAAAACCATACATAGACGAATACGAAGTAGATACCTACGGTACAGTAGTAGGCGTAATAAACCCCGGACACGATTATAAAGTAGTCATAGAAGCTCATGCAGATGAGATAGCCTGGTATGTGAACTATATAGATAGCAACGGCTACATCTACGTAATACGCAACGGCGGTAGTGACCATCAAATAGCACCCAGTATGCGGGTACACCTGCATACCGAAAACGGCAAAGTAGATGGCGTATTCGGATGGCCAGCCATACACGTACGCGATAGAGCCAAAGAAGAACAACCTTCGCTTAAAAACTTGACTATAGACGTGGGAGCTTCGAATAAAGAAGAAGTGCTTGCTATGGGTATAGATGTAGGAACAGTTGTAACCTTTGATGCAGAAATGATGGAGCTAAACAACAAGTATGTAGTAGCCCGAGCCATAGACAACCGCGGTGGTGGTTTTATGATAGCAGAGGTAGCTCGCTTGCTCAAAGAGAATAAGAAGGAACTGCCCTTTACCCTCTATGTAGTAAACTCTGTACAAGAAGAGATAGGTCTACGTGGAGCAGAAATGATAAGCCGTAGGCTGAAACCAAACGTTGCCATAGTAACAGATGTAACGCATGATACGCAAAGCCCTATGTACAACAAAAAGCTACAAGGAGATACCCGATGTGGTGGTGGACCAGCCGTAACGACCGGGCCTGCTGTACAAAACAACTTACTAAAACTCATCACCGATACGGCTACCAAAAACAAGATATCCGTACAACGCCAAGCAGCAAGCAGAAGTACCGGTACAGATACCGATGCCTTCGCTTACAGCGATGTAGGTGTAGCCAGTGCTCTCATCTCTCTTCCATTGAAGTATATGCACACTACAGTAGAGACCGTTGCTTATTCAGATATAGAAGACTGTATACAGTTGATGTACCATTCGCTATTGACTATTGAGAAGGATCAAGATTTCAGATACTTTAAGTAATAGTATACACGCAGAGTAGTCTATTTCTATTCTACATTGGTGCATACATTCTTCGTATAGTGAATGCCATATAGGATAAACACACTACCAAAACATTACCCAAAAAAGGACTGCCATAGGGCAGTCCTTTTTTTGTACTTAAGACAATAACGTTTAAAATAAACACACGTGCCGCAAGGCCTGTGAGGCAGGAGACTTTTAGCGGCATTTATTGGATTAACATATCTATAACAATGCCAATCTCTTCCAATCTTTCTGGTTTAACATCAATGACTTTACTGCTATTGCTGATATCTCCTTTAGATGGATAGAAGTTATTGTCTTTGTCTGTGAATGCTGTCACATAATAATTATCTGGATGTAAGTAAGTCGCGAGATAATTATTTTCGCTTGATTGAACATCAACAGTACGGATTACTTTGTTATTTAAATTTTCAAAATCTACCATGCCATTTTCATCAACTAATGGCTCCTTAGAAATATATAGTAATAACTTATATGCCAGACGCGGGCACTTGCAGAATTCAACGATTGGAGTGCTTAGACGCTCCATATAGATCTCTATAGCGACTACAGCACCCTATTCCCAA
>CAJXIQ010000024.1 GCA_913054375.1 uncultured Bacteroidota bacterium | reverse complement strand
GTAGGATCAGTAAGGTAAGAAATGTAGGGGAGCTGCGCTTCAGCAAGTTGACCTAGTTTCCCGGAAATTTTAGCCATTTGCATCAATGAAAAACCAGCTTCCATCATTCTTGCTCCACCAGACTTCGAAATAATCATGATTGGACATTTAAGCTTCAATGCTTCATCAATAGCTCTTGCAATTTTTTCTCCCACAACAGATCCCATTGAACCCCCGATGAATGCAAAATCCATAACTGCCATACTTACTTTTAAGCCATTTATTTTTCCAGTAGCTGTTCGTACAGCGTCGGTTAGGCCGCTTTTCTTCTGGGATGCGTCTACACGCTGAGGGTAGGGTTTGGTATCTTCAAACTTTAGTGGATCACCTGAACTGATGTGCTCATTTAGTTCTTTAAATTTTCCCTCGTCAAAAAGGATTTCGAAATACTCGCGAGACCCAATTCTACTGTGATAACTGCACTTGGGACAGACCCACATATTTAGCTCAAACTCCTTTGTACTTGTAGGCTCTTTGCACTCCTTGCACTTGTACCACAGTCCGTCTGGGGTAGGTTTTTTATCTTGTGTTTTGGTAAGTATACCTTCTTTTACTCGCTTAAACCAACTCATTCTGCTTTTGTGTTGTCTGCTTCAATTATAATTTAGATACCAGCTCTAAATTCTAATTCTTTCGGTTTTTTGTTTTTGTATTGATGGCAAAAGTACATTTTTTTTAATACCTACCTTTGTATTTTTAATGGGTAAAAGCATAAGTATACAACCGGCAAATACAGACGCACTTCGCAAGGCTATTTTTGAGGTAAGAAGAGAAGTTTTTGTAAAAGAACAAGAGGTTAATCAGGAAGAGGAATATGACCAATACGATTTGTCTAGTAATCATTTAGCAGCGCTTATTGGCGATGTGGTAGTGGGTACTTGTAGGTTTAGAAAGGCAGAAAAAGGAATAAAGTTAGAGCGCTTTGCTGTGCTAAGAGACTACCGCGGTATGGACATTGGAGAAAATTTGTTGCTGTATTGTTTATCATCGGTTCAAAAGGAGGCCACGGTTTATCTGCACGCACAGATTCAAGTGGTAGATTTTTATTCCAAGTATGGTTTTGAGAAACAAGGAGAAATGTTTGAAGAAGCAGGAATAAAGCATTACAAAATGGTGCTACATAAATAGTCTTCTCTGTCTCTTAGTTGATTTATTGCCCTGCTAGATTGTATGGAGTGGCACGTTGGCTAATCTAATTTTCTAACCTTAATTACCTATCAAATCTATCGTTGTGTGTACTTTTGTGACGGATTAATGAAAAAGATACTAGTAACTGGAGGATTGGGCTATATAGGTAGTCATACCGTAGTAGAGCTGCAAGCAGCAAACTATGAGGTTGTAGTGATTGATAACCTCAATAACTCAAAACAGTCTGTCAAAAATCGAATAGAAGAAATATCGGGACAGTCCTTTGAACTATGCATAGGAGATGTAAATGACTCAGAAGTCCTGGAAAGTCTTTTTGCCAAACACGCTTTTGATGGTGTCATTCACTTTGCAGCGCACAAAGCAGTAGGGGAGTCTGTAGAGAATCCCATTCTATATTATCAGAATAATATATCGGGGCTTATTTCTATACTAAGTACCATGGAAAAATTCAAAGTATCTAATCTAGTATTCTCGTCTAGTTGTACAGTGTACGGTGCTGCTACTGATCTGCCAGTGACTGAAAAAACAATCATACAGCAGGCTGAAAGCCCATATGGTACGACCAAAATATTGGGAGAAGCTATTATTAATGATTTCGCAAAGCACAAAAATTTTAAATCGATACTGCTTCGGTATTTTAATCCTGTTGGAGCACATCCCAGTGCCAAAATTGGCGAATTGCCGCTCGGAATACCCAATAATCTAATCCCTTTTGTAACACAAACAGCCGCTGGCATACGTAACGAACTTACTGTATTTGGGGATGATTACGGTACAGAAGACGGTACGTGCATTCGGGACTATATACATGTAGTTGACCTAGCAAAAGCTCATGTTAAGGCTTTGTCATATTGTGAGGAAATGGATCTTAAAGTAGATGTGTTCAATGTAGGTACGGGCAAAGGGAATTCTGTACTGGAAGTGATAAATACCTTTGAAGAGGTAAACGACGTAACACTAAATTACAGCATTGGGCCAAGAAGAGGTGGAGACATAGAAAAAATCTATGCGGATACCACCAAGGTAAATAATCTGCTGGGCTGGTCTGCACAGTATGGTATAGCGGATATGATGAAGCACGCCTGGGCGTGGCAGCAAGAACTTGAGTAGTAATTAGCTGCTTCATTAAGATTGCTTTTTTGATGAATTACTGACAAAGGGCTTGGAAGGGGAATAATCAGGCGTACTAGAAGTACAAAGGCTGTGCCCCGTTCTACCAGATATATGGAATCAATCGCTTTTTGGTCGTTTTCTTAAAGTCTGCGTACTCTGCGTGTTTGGCTAGTAGTTGTTTCTCTTCATATACTATTTTTAGGACGAGAAGTATAAGCAATAATCCATATACCATCCAAATAATCCATCCGTAGGAGCGTAGTGCTATTCCTGCCATAAAGAGCAATAGTGCCGTGTACATAGGGTGCCGTATATAGCCAAAAGGGCCAGTGCTGGTTATCGTACTGTCCTTGTTGGGTATAGGATATACGCTCCAGTTGTTTTCTCCTATACTGCGTATAGCCCACAATCCTAATACTATGCTTGCCAATTGTAGGGTTGTAAACCAATCAAATTGTAGCACTTTACCAAAGTAAAAAAAGAATAGTAGGAAGAGGAGTTGAAAAAAAACGAAAAGATGTTTCATGCTTTAGTTGTTGGTGATTTGTGTTGGTCCACAAACTTACCACGGACTAGCTCCGTCTTGTAATTCCAATTGCAGTCCGCCAACTTCTTTTTTCTCTTCTAGCTTTTCGATCCCAAAGTATTTCATGAAACCAACTTTTTCATAAGTATCTACGTCCCATTCTTGTAGAATTTTGCCGTCTTTTATATAGAGTATTCTGGGATAGGTTTTACCCTCAAGCATCCGCTTAAAATTGGAGAATTCTTCTATACGTGTATGTGGATCGTTTGCATCTCCTGCTTGCGTGAAGAAGTAGTTTTGCTCGTATGCTGTACCATAATTTATAAGATACAGATTGGGTAATTTGCCACTTGCCTTCATTGCAGACAAATCACGATATACTTCTTGGCAATGGCTACAGGTCATACTAAACAAGCAAACTAACTTGGAGCTATAAGCCAAATTTTGTGAGGCTATAGCCGGAGCATAGGTATAGAGCAATTGCAGTGTTTTGTCTCCAGGAGTTTGTTGTATTACAGATGTTACTTCTTGAGGTAAATCGTCAGAGACTTCATCTGTTGTAGCTGTTTTTTTAGGTTCTGCTACTGGAGTAGGCGGCGGAGTTTGTTTCTTAACAGCTTTCTTTTCTAACTCAGGCAATTCACTTTCTGGTATAATGTTAGTTGTATCTGCCGCAGGTAATTTTACAGGTGGTGTCACAAATGTCAAGTCGCTTACTACTGCTGGTGTTACGGCTTCGTAGCTTTTTATTCCAAAGCTTAACGTAAACAAGGTAATAAGACCAAGAATGGAAGGAGCTACCCAACCCGCAAAAAGATCTTCTTTCTTATACTTAATCCATACAAAAATGCCTGCGAGCATTCCTAGTGCATTTTTAATGATAGACTCTAGGTTAGTCATAGGCAATACATCTCCGAAACAACCACAGTTGCCCTCTGTGAATCCATTGACCTGGCTAAACCCTTCATAAAATAAGTGTATGGTAAACAGTATGAGCATCCCCATAGTGGCAGGAAGTACTATCTTTATAAACCATTTGCCTTGCAATAAGGCGAGGCCAAGAACCAACTCTATGGCTACAAGTACACGGGTGAGCCATTGTACCCATGTCATTCCGCTAGGGTTGTCAAAGTAGTTTTTTCCTAGCAGTAACTCTGCTACCATTCCATCAAAAAAAGGCATAGAGACGAGCTTACTTACTGCCCCAAATACGAAAAGGAAACTTAATAGTATGCGGCCAAATTGTACAAGTCTATTTATCTTCATGTTAAGCTTCAATAACGTTTTGCATTGGCAAATTAGTCTTCTTTATTGCATCAAAACCGCCAGCGACGTCTATCACATTGTGGTAGCCTCTCATTTTCAATATACTGGATGCTATCACAGAGCGGTATCCGCCTGCACAGTGCACATAGAAATTCTTCTTTTTAGGAAATGCTGCTAACTGTTCGGTTATTCCACTAAGGCATACGTGGCTTGCTGCGGCTAGGTGCTGCGTTTCCCACTCGCCTTTTTTGCGTACGTCAAAAATTGAATGTTGATTTTCGGTTGCTTCTTGCTCAAACTGAGCTGCGGGTATGGATAGAATGGTATCAATTTCTCTGTTGTCTTCTTTCCAAGCATCAAAACCTCCGGCTAAGTAGCCTACGGTATTGTCAAAACCTACACGGCCTAGTCGTGTGATTACTTCCTCTACTCTACTTTCCTCCGCTACGAGTAATATTGGCTGTTTGGTGTCTTTGATAAGTGCACCTACCCATGGAGCGAATCCGCCGTCTATTCCGATAAAAATACTCTGGGGTATAAATCCTTTTACAAAATCTGTTTGGTGACGTGTGTCTATGATTATGGCCCCTGTTTCGTTTGCAGCAGTTTCAAACACTGCTGGAGCAAGTGCTTTGCTTCCTTTGGTTATCACTTGGTCTATATGTTCGTAACCATCCTTATTCATTGCAACATTTAGAGGGAAATAGGCCGGTGGAGCACCTAGTCCCTCTGTTAGTTCGTGTATGAATTCTTCGCGGGTCATGTTAGCACGCAATGCATAGTTTACTCGCTTTTGATTTCCGAGGATATCTACGGTTTCCTTCATCATATTCTTGCCGCAAGCACTACCAGCACCGTGCGCCGGATATACAATTACATCATCTGCTAGGGGCATTATTTTATTTCTGAGGCTATCAAATAATATTCCTGCAAGATCTTCTTGAGTCATAGTAGCTGCCTTCTGAGCGAGGTCTGGCCTGCCTACATCTCCTAAAAAAAGAGTGTCTCCAGAAAAGATGCAGTGGTCCTTCCCGTCTTTGTCTTTTAATAAGTAAGTAGTGCTCTCCATCGTATGACCGGGTGTGTGCAGGGCGGTTATAGTAATAGCTCCTACTTGAAATTGCTCACCATCTTTAGCTATATGGGATTTGTATCTCGTTTTAGCGGTAGGTCCGTATACTATAGTAGCCCCAGTTCTGGCTGCAAGCGTGATGTGTCCACTCACAAAATCTGCGTGAAAGTGTGTTTCGAAAATATACTTAATCTCTGCTCCATCGTGCTTCGCTCTGGCTATATAGTGCTCGGTTTCTCTGAGTGGATCTATGATAGCTACTTCACCATTACTTTCTATGTAATAAGCTCCTTGTGCCAGGCATCCGGTGTATATCTGCTCTATATTCATGTTTGTTGAAAATGGTCTTGAGGGTTTTATTTCGGGGATTTCGTGAGGAAATTATAAATTAAGAGGGTTTAAAATTTCAGTAGCTCAATCTTATTGCGTCCATACTTTATTTGGCCATCTATTTCTAGCTTCGCCATTATCCGGCTAATTACTACTCTACTAGAGTGTAGGTCATTGGCTATCTGTGCGTGGGTGTTGTGTATCTCATTGTTACCTGTTTTCATGGCCTTATCTCTCAGGTATTTCAGTAGACGATCATCCATATTGTGAAAGGCTAACGTGTCTATAGCTCCCAGCATTTCATTTAGGCGATGGCTATATGTTTTCATGACAAAATAACGCCAATGTTTGTGCTTCACCATCCACTCATCCATCTTATTTACCGGTATAAATAGCACTTGAGTAAACTCCTCAGCTATTGCCCGTATTCTGCTTTTTTTGCTTTGATCGAGTGCAAGTGTAATTACACAGGTGTCGCCTGCCTCCAGATAGTAGAGTAGCAATTCTCTCCCATCATTATCTTCAGTGAGAATTTTGAGAGATCCCTCTAGTATGAGCGGGAAATATTTCATCTCATCACCTATATTCATTAAAGTATTTTCAGCAGTAAACTTTTTTAGATGTCCAGAGCGACAGATTTCTGTGATGAACTCTTCATCAAATATATTTTGAAATTGATTTTGTAGGAGGGTGTGACAATGAGTGTCAATCGAAATATTTGCCATAGAACAAATTTAGGTATATTCTAGACTCTTGATTCCAAAACATCTGTCTATTCATAAAATTATTTTGGGATATTTATGGAAATGGGAGACTCTATTTTAGGCTTGTATGTAGTAAGTGTGGGTACATATATGGTACATAAAGTATTGTTTATAAGGAGACTATGATAGGAAATATGGACGTGTACATATGCCTTTTTTACTCTTTTTGTGAAGGCTAAAATGCCATCAAATAAAATGGGGTATTGTACTGTATGCAGCTTATAGTATCGAGCGGTTTCATTCCTTACAAATCATTTTTTCTACTTAAACGGGCAAATGAAAAACTTTGATGGGTATTAAATGGAGTAGAATGGTCCGTTGTAAAATAGTCCAAGAGGTGAAACGGGTCACCGAAAGTATCTTGAATTTTGGGCTCATCGTACTGTGTTATTTGAAGTCCACTACATTTAAGTGGTCCATCGGTAGAGAATGTTCCAAGTATAATATTGTTTGTGTTTGCATAAACGAGGTCCAGATATGTATCAATGTCTATTTGCTCAGTGAGGAAGTGAAACGCTGCTCTATCGTGCCATAGGTCATAAGATATTGAGGGTTCAAAGTCAAGAATATTACTTACAATCCAAGTGACACTATGCGCATTCTTGCCAAGTCTAATTTTGGCTCTATCGATGGCTGATTTAGCGATATCGAGCACAGTTATATTGGTGTATCCCGCGTGTAGTAAAAAGTCTACCAAATGACTATCTCCTCCGCCTATGTCAATTATTTTGGCATCTTTTGGCAAGTTAAATTTGGCTATTAAATGTAGAGATGTCTTAGGCTCGGTTTCAGTCCAACTTACCTCATTAGGCAACGTAGTTGTGTAAATGTTTTCCCAGTGTTGTTTACTACTCATTTCGTATCAGCTAGTTTATATGCATGGTTAAGTTCTTTGAAGTCCAGTTTTCCGTGGACCGATTTTAGATATTCGAGCATAGTCAAGGCTTTTTTTATGCGCATGTCTGATGATTTGGGTTGGCCAATCTGATATACAATGCTTCTTTGCTTGCCTATGGTGAGCGTATGGAATACGGCGTGACCATCTTCATCGATTTCCCAAGCGGTCTCTAATTCTTTAGGTAAGGGCATCCCATAGGTAGAAGTATCTTTTGCTAAGATGACATCTACCTTATCGCCAAGCATTAGTTTCGCTTTTTTGCGTAGCTCTGTATTGGTATTTATAAAAAAGTTACCGCTCCCTTGCGGCATTAAGGCACAGTGAAAGGTGTGCTCTCCGTTAATAGTGCAGAGCACGCGTTTATTCTCATAGGCTAAAAATTCAAACGCTTCTTCCTCGGGTATATAAATAGCGATGTTCCATACGTTTCCTTTCTTACGGAATAAGTGCGTTTTAAAACTTCTTACCATATTGTTTCTTTAGTTCGCTGATGATCTCTTCTAACCCATTTAGTTTGATTTCATAAACGGTGTCCAGTTGTACACCCAATATTCCTTTTGGGAATCCCCCTTTGCGCTTAAACCATTCCAGGTATTCTATAGGGAGGTCACACAGCCTCCATCCTGAGAATTTGCCAAACGGCATTTTTACGGTAATTATTTGCTTCAATATTTCAGGATTTGGTATCAAACTATTGCCAAAGGTGAGGAATTCTTTTTAAGGGCTAAAAACGGGCCATTCTTTTGACGTAAAAATGTCGTTTTTTGATAAATCTGAGAACGCAAATTGACTGTTTATTCTTAAATTTGCACCCTTGTTAAAGCAATATTTCTTCACCATGCTTTGGAGCCTCTCTCCCTTTGGAGAAGCCAAGTTTGGTATACCCTACGGTTTACTCAAAGATCTAAACCCCGTTGTCGTTTTAGTTGTGGCCATATGTGCCAATATTTTGGTATTCCCCATGATGTCATTTTTTTTAAAATCGCTGAATGGTTGGCTTATGAGGTGGGCAATGTGGTATAAAAAAAGTGCAATTTGGGTAGCTCAGAGAGCTAAAAAAGGTTCAAAGGAGCAACTAGAGAAATATGGGTATGTGGGTCTTACTTTATTTGTGATGGTACCGTTACCCGGTACGGGTGTATACGCAGGAACAATTGCTGCCTACATTTTTAAGATGGATACAAAAAAGGCCTTTGCGGCCAATGCCTTGGGCATCACTATCTCATCTATGATTGTATGGGGTGCCACTCTGTTAGGCAGAGGGGTGTTTTAGCATATCCGAGTTCTCTTTACTTGTATCGGTTAATTCCCTTTTTTGTGACCGATACTGTAATGGCAGTTAATTTTGCTCAGACCAATACGGCGATGATGTGCAGTGGTCATTTGCTTTTTTGGGAGAGGCTGTATTTTGATGTTGCGGTGATGGAGGTCTTTAAGGAAGCTCCGTTGGCGTAAATAGTTCTCTGTTGGTAGAAATGATTTTTAACCTAGCCGAAAGGTCTACCTTTGTTAATTCAGAATAAGAAACCACATATGAATATTGATTTAAGGTATTGGCTCGGCGCTAATCTTGGCACAAACGACACTGTCTCTACGGTGATATTAATTGGCATTACAATGGTAGGCGTAGCGGTGGTATGGTGGCTATCCAAAAAGATACTTATTGCAGTTATTCCCTCACTTACGGCTAAAACCACAACTCTATGGGATGACATTGTTTTCAATAAACGGATTCTTCAATCACTGGCTACACTTATTCCAGCTATGGTTTTGTACTATGTTCTGCCGTTACTATTTCAAGGTTCTAGTGGTGTGCTCCCATATATTTTAGGAGCTACAGATATTATAGTAGTTCTAGTTTCGGTATGGATTATTAGTTCCTTTTTCACGTCTATTAATGAAATTTTATCCCAAAAAGATAGCTATAAGGATAAGCCGATAGGCAGCCTTACACAGCTTGCGAAGATATTGACCTATTCAATTGGGACTATTTTGATTATCTCAACGCTGATTAGTAGAAGCCCAGTTTATCTACTCAGCGGCCTAGGTGCAATAGCAGCAGTTATTCTTTTAGTATTCAAAGATAGTATCCTTGGGTTTGTAGCTAGTATACAACTGTCTGCCAACAATATGGTGCAAGTTGGAGACTGGGTTACCGTACCTAATTATGGTGCAGACGGAGATGTCTTAGAGATAAATCTGACAACTATCAAGGTCCAAAATTTTGATCTTACGATTACCACTATTCCCACCTATGCATTTATCTCAGATTCTTTTACCAATTGGCGTGGTATGCAGCAGTCTCAAGGAAGACGTATAAAACGAGGGATACACATCAAAATGAATACGATTGGCTTCTGTGATGAGTCTATGCTCGATAGATTTCAAAAAATGACATTGATATCTGACTATATCGCGGAGCGGAAAGAAGAAATAGAAGCATACAACGCACAGCACAGTATAGATACCTCTATCCTGTTAAATGGGCGTAATATGACCAATGTCGGGGTGTTCAAGGTATATATAGAAAAGTACCTTCAGGCTAATCCTTACCTCAACAAAGATATGATGATAATGGTTAGGCAATTGCCGTCTTCGGAGATAGGCCTGCCGCTTGAGGTATACGCTTTTAGTAAAAGCAAAGAATGGAAGGTATATGAAACTGTGATGGCCGACATTTTTGATCATATACTATCTGTGGTTCCTTATTTTGATCTGCAATTATTTGAAAATCCAGCAGGCTCAGATTTTCGGGAGTTTTTGAAAAGATAATGTGTAATAAAAAAAAGCACAATTGATTTAAATCAATTGTGCTTTTTGAATTGGAGAAAGTTGACTTCCTGCTTTGTCGTATTGATTTAGGAATTATTGGTTTGCAGCAAATCTAGCTTTCTGATCGTTTAGCAGTTTTTGAACACTTTTGTATACTTTGTTTTTCCCTTTTGGGTCTAGTACTTTGTACTTAGCTAAGTATACATTTGCCTTGCTGAAGTCTTCTAACCAGATAGAGGCAAATGCTAGGTTGAGGTACAAGCCTTCGCCTACTTCTGCATTGATTCTAGCTTTTTTACTTCCGCCGTCAATGTTCTCTGTTTCTGCTTTCCAGATTTCAGTCATTTCAACTATTCTACCCTTAGTGTCCTGGTCTAGTGGGTAGGTGTTTAGCATATTATAAACTTCAACAGAAGTAGGATATGCTGAGTTAAGAGCAGTGTAATCGTGTTTCTTAGATTTGAATGTAAAGACTATTCCTTTATACGGTACAGAGTTATAACCCATATTAGATTTCAAGTAAGCAGCCATTTGGCTCATACTCGTTCTAAGCTTGTTCGACTCAATAGCTCTCAATTTAGCTTCTTTGTTTAAGTTCCAATCCTTGTCACGAGCGTATTCAGATCTGAAATATTTAGATTGGAAGTCATTGCCTTTACCTGTTTTAGAAGCAGAAAAAGTCTTATTGCTTACTACTGCACCATTTTCGTCTTTGGCTTCCATAGTCACTGTTCCTGTACCATTCACTCTGTAGTAATATCCTTTTTCAGGAATATGCTGAGCGTTGTAGGTGTAATCAAATCTATTGATGAAAACTGTTATCAGAGCTGTGGCTCCTTCATTTTGTTCCAGCCCAGGAATGGTTACTTTAGATTTTATTTCGTCGCGGCTCCATATCGTTTGATAGAATGGAGCTTCTACAAGCTTAGCACGACCAGTTGGCTTAGATTCTCCTAAAAGAACTTTCCCCACTAATTTTGCTCCTACTTTTTTGTTGTCGTAGTCTTTTTTCTCTTGCTTAGCTTCTTCTTTTAATTCTTTGTTTTCAGCTGCGATGGCTTCTTTTTGCGCAGTTATATCATCTTCGTATGGCAAGATGACATTTACGTCATAGGTCTTATCTGCGGACATTGGAAAAAGAGGTAGCTGCTGGTAAGAGAATGTTATTTTCTCTTTTGAAGATTGTGCAACAACAGCGTTGCTGACGAACACTGCGATAAGCAGTAAGATTTTGTTGATTTTCATTTTTTTTGAGGCAAAAATAAAATTTTAAATTGATATAATTTAAAATGGCTATTACAATTCTTAAATTGAAGTCAATCTCTGTTGGCTGAAGATGTTTTACCCCTTGTTAGACCATCAAAGTATGACTGGATCTTTTGTTACGATTAGAGACTTTTTCCTAGGGTTACTTTCCAATACAAAATCGCGTAAATATTGAATCAAGGACCTCGTCATTGGTTACTTCACCGGTGATTAGGCCCAGTTGGTACAGCGCATTTCGTATGTCTAGAGCAACCATATCGCTGGTAAGGCCAGTGTCTAAACCGCTGAGCACTTTTTGCAATGCTTCAGAACTTTTGCCCAGTGCATCTGCATGTCGCGCGTTATTCACTACAGTTTCATTTCCGAGTTCGTAGTGGCTAGCTACCCGTTCTAGTTCCTGCATGAGTGGTTCTATTTTTTTGGTCTTAGCCGAAATGAAGATGGTATTCTCTGGCCAATCCTCTTGCATTTGAGTAGTTTCTTCTGCTTTATTGGCGACGAGTATTGTTTGCTCCATAGTAGGCAGTAACTTTAGCTCTGCAGCCAACTCCGCAGGCGAGGTGCACCTTAGATCAAATAGATAAACGAGTAATTCTGCCTTGCGCATACTCTCTTTGGTTTTACCTACGCCTATCTGCTCTATTGTATCTGTACTCTCCCGCAGACCTGCAGTGTCTATTAGCCTAAACTGTATACCATTGAGGGTGAAGATTTCTTCTATGGTATCTCTTGTTGTTCCTGCTATGTCAGAGACTATTGCACGTTCTTCATTTAATAGAGCATTGAGCAGTGTGCTTTTTCCTGCATTTGGCTTGCCTGCCAGTACAGTGCGAATACCATTCTTTAAGACATTACCCGAAGCAAAAGAGCTACGTAATTTTTCTATTTGCGTGAGGAGTTTATGGATAAGCACTTTTAACCCTTCTCTATCGGCAAACTCAACATCCTCTTCCCCAAAATCATTCTCTAACTCGATGAGCGCTGCAAAGTCGATCAATTCCTGTCGGAGGAACGCAATGTCATTACTGAAACCACCACGCATCTGATGCAGAGCCATTTGAAGACTGGCTTCACTGTTGCTACTAATCATGTCTGCCACAGCTTCTGCTTGCGCTAGGTCCAGTTTTTGGTTGAGGAAGGCGCGCATAGTAAACTCGCCCGGCTCAGCCATTCGAGCCCCATTCTTCAGTAGGGTTTCTATGATACGCCGAGTGATGTATGGCGAGCCATGTCCTGATATCTCTACTGAATCCTCTCCTGTGTAGGAATGTGGATTACGGAAGACACTCGCAAGAACCTCATCTACGCGTTGATCCCCGTCTACAATGTGGCCATAGTGTATAGTGTAGCCATCTGCCTTTGCTATGTTTTTACTAAAGCACTTATTTACGATAGTTATGGAATCTTTACCAGAAACACGCACTACGGCTAAGGCTGAAACACCAGCGGGTGTGGCTGGAGCTGTGATGGTATCTTGTAGGTTGGTCATTTGATGCTTCGAAGGTGCAAAGTTGCATTCATATTTTAAAACTTTAGAGGACTTGGGATTTAATTTTCAAAAAGTAAAATGGGTAGTGTGCAGTGTTAGACATTGACTTTTTTATAAGTGATCCCGTTTATTACCAACCGTAAGAAGGATTAATTGTTCTGATACGTCCAAATGTTTTGGTACTATTAGTACACACAGTGAAAAATGATATCGTATGATGTACAGGGGTCAGTTTATAAAAAAAGCACACAACCATTTGGTGTGTGCTTTCGATGCCTTTGTAATTATTTTTTTTACTTGGTAAATGTAGTTGTTACATCTGCGGTAGTTGTCGTTGTGACACCTAGGGTAGTCTCAGAGCGGTTTAGTCTGGTGGTGTAGACCAGTTTAGAAGGTGTAAGTTCGTCTATTGTTGCAGTCGTAATCTCTCCGCTACTAGCAGTGAAAGTAAATGTACCAGCAGTTGTGTTATGTACATATGTGCCTCCCTGGGCGATAGGAGGTATTTGTTCCTCATTAGAACTTGGGATGCCGGCAGTAAGCGTAGATATTGAATTCTTATAGCCAAAATTGGAACCGAATACGCCTTCTTCTGTAAATTGGATATTCCCGTTTTCATCGCTACTCTCTGAAGTGAACGTCGAGATCTCCTGTCCAGCTAGGAGAATTCGCCCATTCGTCTGAATCAGTTTTGTAAAGCTCCAGTTGCCGGTCATAGAAGTAGTGTTTCCTGCACCCGTTTGAGTACCCGGTAAAGGGGAGTCTTCGCTACAAGCGGCAAGCAGCATTGTCACGGTAAGAGTAAAAATTATTTTTTTCATCGAATTGCGAAATTAGAAATTTAAACTCATACTATACTTACTGTAGAAATCAAATATTTCATTAACAGCTTCGTCTGCTGTATCTACTACTTTGAAAAGGTGTAAATCATTTGCACTGATATTCCCCTCGGTAAGCATTGTGTTTTTAATCCAGTCTATCATACCGCCCCAGAACTTTTCACCAACGAGTATGATGGGGAACTTTGCTGTTTTCTGTGTTTGTACGAGGGTAAGTGCTTCAAAGAGCTCATCTAGTGTTCCAAAACCGCCAGGAAGAACGATAAATCCTTGAGCATACTTCATAAACATCACTTTTCTTACAAAGAAAAATTTGAAGTCTATGTTCTTATCCGGATCTATATACGGATTAGAGCTCTGTTCAAAAGGGAGGTCAATATTTAGTCCCACTGAGGCGCCCTTTTCTTGGCTGGCACCTTTGTTGCCTGCTTCCATTATACCTGGACCCCCTCCAGTAATTACGCCTAGACCAGCAGCAGCTAGTTTTTTGCCAACTTCTACAGCCATCTCATAGTACGGTGTACCCGGCTTAGTCCTAGCAGATCCAAATACCGAAACACAGGGTCCAATTTGTGCTAAGGTGTCATAACCTTCTACAAATTCAGACATTACTTTGAAAATGTTCCAGCTATTAGAACTTTTTATCTCTGGCCAATCTTTGTTTTCGAAGGCTTGTTTGATTCTATTATTTGATTTTTCTGTCATAATTTTATGGTTAGTTTGTGTGTTGTGGAGTAAAAATACTGTTCGCCCAAAGTAAAACAAAGGAAATACCCCCATTTATTATAATTAGCTCAAATCCTGGTTCGAAACCTTCTATGATCTTGGGCATACCATAAAAGTAAATTGCAGTAAGCCCTATTGAAAATAAGGTGATAGCTAAAACATATTTGTCTTGAACGCGTCTTCTGGTTAAAATACCAAATGAAAAAAGTCCTAAGAGTGGTCCGTATGTAAAACCTGCAGCCCTAAATAGTTCTTTTATTACAGCACCGTCATTTAAATTATTGAAGAGTAAGATAGTAAAGAAGAGAATAACGGCAAACCCTATGTGTACTATTCTTCGCATTGTAATGTTTGTCGGCTTGGTGCGTTCAAATCCTAAAAAGTCTACACAAAAACTAGTAGTAAGTGCGGTAAGTGCACTGTCTGCGCTACTGTAGGCAGCGGCTACCAACCCTACAATAAAGAATATGCCTACCACAGGTGTAGCATGCTGCATGGCGATAGTTGTAAACAATTGGTCGCTTTTTTGTACCCCAGTGATTCCCATAATGTCTACATATTGATAAAGCAATGCTCCGAGGCTTAGGAATATGATATTTACTACAATAAACATAACCATCTGTATATAAATATTCTTCTGTGCTCCACGGATATTTTTGATACTCAAATTTTTCTGCATCATATCTTGGTCTAACCCGGTCATGGCCAGAGCTATAAAAGCTCCACCTAAAAACTGCTTCCAGAATACATTGGCTCCATTCCCTTCGAAATGGAAAATCTGTGTATTGGGGTCAGCCATGAGATTGCTGACTGTCTCGGCAATAGACCAATCCAGTTGTTGTACGATAAACACGATCGTAAGTATGACCGCAGTGACCAAAAAGAAGGTCTGTAATGCATCTGTATATACTACTGTTTTGATGCCACTCTTTGCTGTGTAGGTAAATATGAGGAGTATGGTGATAGCTACTGCTCCCCAATACGGTATGTTGAACGGCGCAAATACAACACTATGCAGAACTCCTGCTACAAGAAACAACCGAAAAGAAGCTCCTATAATTCGGCTAATCAAAAAATATGCTGCTCCTGTTTTGTAGGAGACCATACCAAATCTGGTCTCCAGGTAGGTATATATGGAAGTTAGGTTTTTCGTGTAATAAAGTGGTATAAGTACTTGAGCTATAATAAGGTAGCCAACCATATATCCGAGTACTGTTTGCATGTATCCAAAGTGAGTATTGGCTACCCAGCCAGGAACGCTTAAAAATGTCACCCCAGAGAGGGATGCTCCTATCATGCCAAATGCGACTAGAAACCAAGGGGATTTTTTGTTACCCGTATAGAATGAAGTCGCGTCAGTATTTTTACCTGAGAGCCACGAGATTACTATCAGCACACCAAAGTATGCAAGAAGTATCCCAAGTATTTGATAGTGGCTCATTATTTAGATACGTGTAGTTTTTGTCCCAAATTTATAGTTGCTTCTACTAGCTGGTTCCACTCTTTTATCTCAGCTACACTGATGTTATATCGTTTACAGATGTTGTAGAGTGTGTCCCCTTTTATTACGATATGTGTTACTGGTCCATTTACGGTGATTTCTTCTTTTATTTTCTCTGCTTCTTGGTCTGAAACAGGTTTTTGTGGTACAGGCTGGTCAGATGTTTTTACAACAGTGTTGGCTGCCTCCGCAGCTTCTTTGTTAAGGTATATCTTTTGTCCAATGCTCATTACACTTGGATTCAGATCTTTATTCCAATTGAGGATATCCTCTTCCATTACACGGTATTGCTCAGCTATGCGGTATATGTTATCCCCTTTTTTTACAAAATAAAAATCAGGTACAACTACTTCTTTTTTGTTCAATGCTCCAGGGCTACTAAAATCTATTTTGTTTACTACATCTTTTTTTAAACTATGTGGATTGATAAATGCCTCTTGCTTATCTTCTTTCCATTGCGGACGCGACTCGGCAACAGCAACACTGTCACTTTTGGAGCGTTTCTTTTGCATGTAAAGAACTTCTCCTGCTTTTGGTTCAGAACCAATTTCCATTCTATTTTTTTTGTAGAGTTGCTTCAATTTGATACCGTATTGTTGAGATATTACCCGCATATCTTCTCCCTTTGTTACGGTATGTTTTTCTTTGGCTCCTCTTCTACGTTTGGGTTTTAGGTATACCGTTTCTCCTGCTTTTATTTCAGCATCCGCTGGCAGGTCATTCCACTTTCGGATATGACGATCTTTTACGGCATTGGCTGCAGCAATTGTCCCCACAGTCTCACCTGCTTCTGCTGTTTTTACTAACACTCCATTTACCGTCTCACCTACCGTAGGAGTTGGCACATCTGTTCCAGGAAGCTTCTCTAGATCGTATTGATGCAGTTCATAGCGGTCTATAAGTCGTATTAATATATTGCCATACTGTGGATTAGTAGCATATCCTGCCTTACGTAATCCGTGGCACCATCCTTTGAAATCTTTTGGGTCTAGTTCAAATAGGGAATGATACCTCCAGTTTTTTCGTAAAAAGTCTGAGTGGTCTTTGTAGGATTCAAGTACACTTTCATATGCACGAAAGCACTCATCTGCAGCATCATCATCGGCGTATATTACGTTTCCTGTCCAGCTGCCCTTACATTTTATACCAAAGTGGTTGTTGGCAAATTTGGCTAATCTACTATTCCCGCTATTGCTTTCGAGCACGCCTTGGGATAGTGTTATACTTGCTGGTACACCACTGCGGTGCATCTCTATTACTGCTAAGTCTTTGTATTTCGCAATGTATGCTTGAGGTGTTTGCTTCTGGGCAAAGGCCGTAGCAATATTTAGGACCAATAATATCGTGAAAATTGATTTCATCAAACTGTTTTAAATATGAGGTCAAAAGTAGGCCTATATGTGAGCTGCATTCGGCAACTTTTATACACTTATCTACATTGAATGTAATGTTTTGTATTACAAAGCGTTTTATTTGAAGTAATTAATAAAAATTTATGAGAAAATTCCTGATTTTAGGTTTAACGATGCTTTTGGCATGTGTTGTATTTGGACAAAAGATACCGCCTGCTAATTGGGGTCATACGGTAAACAAAAGTGAGGTTAACGTAGGAGATGTTATTGAAGTAACATTTAAAACTATTGTTCCCAAAGGATATCATATATACTCCAATGATTATGGTGACTGTCCCCCCAAGAAATCAGTATTTACCTACGAAAAAAATTCGAGTTACGAGCTCGTAGGAGGGGCAAATCCTATTGGATCTCATCACTATGAAGATGAAATATTTGAGTGTGAAGTTGCTGATTTTGAAGGGAAAGCAGAGTTTAGGCAAAAGATAAAAATACGCTCAAATAATCCAAAAATTGTTGGCCTCTTGGAATATCAAATGTGTACCGATGATGGCAGTTGTGTTTTGTTTGAGTACGAGATTGAAGTAACAGGATTCACAATGGGTGAATCTACAGCATTAGTGCCTGTAGCGGAAGCACCCCCAAAACAGGATCCAGTAAAAGTAAAAGAGACTAATAACGAAGATAAGGCGGATAAAATTGAAGAAGAAGCTGTAACTCTCAACGAGGGGGCACAGGATAGTAGTCCTACACATATCGTTACTCCCAGCACAGGGAATACTACTGGATTTACCAACTATGCAGGTTTAGTGCCTGCAGCTGCTGTCAACTATTCATCCTACAAAGCACTGTCTGCAAATGATACGTCTAGTTGCGAGCTTAAAATATTTGGTGGACAAGAAGGGGAAGAAACCCAATCATTTTGGGGGTTATTTTTTGTTGCTTTTCTTTCCGGACTGGCGGCGCTTCTTACGCCCTGCGTATTCCCAATGATACCTATGACCGTTTCATTCTTCATGAAGGATGGGAGTAAGTCTAAGGCAATTAGAAATGGGGTGATTTATGGATTAAGTATAATTGGAATTTACGTATTAATTGGAACTTTAGTTGCTGTTATTGCAGGACCTGCAGCCGCAAATTGGTTGTCTACCCACTGGTTGCCCAACATTTTCTTTTTCCTAGTCTTTGTAATCTTCGCAGCTTCATTCTTTGGAGCTTTTGAAATAGTATTGCCAAGTTGGTTAGTGAACAAAGCAGATGCTCAAGCAGATAAAGGTGGATTAACGGGTATATTTTTCATGGCCTTCACGATTGTTCTGGTTTCTTTCTCATGTACAGGCCCTATAGTTGGGAGCATCTTGGTTGAGTCTGCAGGAGGTGCATTTGTGAAACCTATGGTTGGGATGCTAGGGTTTTCTCTAGCCTTCGCAATACCGTTTGCATTATTTGCCATTTTCCCGAGTTGGCTAAATGGTCTACCAAAATCAGGTGGATGGTTGAATTCTGTGAAAGTCGTGCTCGGATTTCTTGAGCTTGCCTTTGGATTGAAATTTTTAAGTGTAGCAGATCAAACATACCATTGGGGATTATTAGATAGAGAAATTTATATTGGCCTATGGGTTGTGATCTTCTTCTTAATGGGGCTATACCTGTTGGGTAAATTGAAGTTCTCACATGATAGTGAGATCCCCTATCTTAGCGTACCAAGGTTGTTGCTTGCTATTTTTACATTTGCATTTGTATCCTACCTTGTTCCGGGTCTTTTTGGAGCTCCACTAAAAGCTCTAGCAGGTTACATGCCACCAATGAGTACACATGATTTTAATTTGATGGATGGCGGCAAGGACAGTCACTCATCGGATTATTTTGCCGGAGTGAAACCAAAATATGAAGAAAAACTGCACCTACCCCATGGATTGAGAGGATACTATGATTATGAACAAGGTATGGAAGTTGCAAGGCAGACAGGTCGTCCAGTATTTCTTGACTTTACTGGTCATGGATGTGTAAACTGTAGAGAAATGGAAGCAGTAGTCTGGTCCGATGAGAGAGTGCGTACAATGCTAGATAAGAACTACATCGTGATATCACTCTATGTAGATGATAAGACAATAGAATTGGCAGAGAATGAGCAGTTTTACAAGAAAAATAGCACTAGAAAGATTATCAATTTAGCAAAGAAAAATAGCTGGATTCAAGAATGTTATTTCAATGCTAATGCTCAACCTCAATATGCGTTGTTAGACAATAAAGGTGCTTTGCTTCAACCGACACGTACTTACAATAAGGATAAAGAAGCTTACGTTGCGTTCTTAAAAGCAGGAATAACAGAGTACAAATCAAGAATGGACGCTATACTTGCGGCGAAATAAATGAGCATAAAACAACATTTTACAGAAGCACAAAGTGTGCTAGCGGCTTTTTTGGCTGATGAGCGTAACTTCGAAAATATAGAATCTGCGGGCAAGTTACTAGTAGATAGTTTTCAGAAGGACGGCAAGGTATTAAGCTGTGGAAACGGCGGAAGTTTGTGCGATGCCATGCACTTTGCAGAAGAACTTACCGGAAGGTATCGAGACAATCGTCCAGCTATAGGAGCAATAGCTATTGCAGATGCAAGCCACATGGCGTGTGTGGGGAATGACTATGGATATGACTATGTTTTTTCGCGTTACCTAGAGGGTGTTGGCCGCAAGGGAGACGTATTATTAGGGATAAGCACGAGCGGCAATAGTCAAAATGTTATTAATGCGATGTTTGCTGCTAAAGAAAAAGGTATGAAAGTGATTGGACTCACGGGTAAAGACGGCGGTAAAATGGCAGATCTATGCGATGTAGAGATACGCGCACCAAAAAGTGATTATGCAGATAGAGCGCAAGAAATACACATCAAAGTGATACACTCCCTCATAGACTACGTGGAACGCAATCTGTAAACGTTATAACACGTATCTTAAAAACTTAATTTTCTTTCCTTGAACGAGCCACATTTGCTCGTAGAATGTTTGAATATTGGCAAGGTGCTCTGGAATTTCGTCCCATGCG
>CAJXIQ010000023.1 GCA_913054375.1 uncultured Bacteroidota bacterium | reverse complement strand
TGGTTTATACATATATCCACACCCAATACACTACCCTTATTCACCTTCTTTAGTGCTGGCTTGGTAAATTTATTCGTACCTAGCGGCGGTGGTCAGTGGGCCATACAAGGTCCTATTATTTTAGAAGCGGCTACACAACTGGGTGTACCGCTCAACAAAATGATACTTGCTCTAGCGTATGGAGACCAACTCACCAATATGCTACAACCCTTTTGGGCATTGCCTCTTTTGAGCATAACAGGCCTCAAAGCTAAAGATATTCTACCGTATACATTGATTCTCTTTCTTGTGGGATTAGTAATATTCATAGGGGTATTGATGGTATTTTAACAGACCAATATTTCTTATCTTTGTCCTATGGCAATGGTTACCTCAAAAACAACACTCGGACTAGAAATGGCTACAGATCCTCGCTGGGCTAACATAGCAGAGAAGAGTATTGAATTTATACTCACAGATCACGCGTGGTGTGAACAGAAAGCAGCTACGCACGGCATCAGTATCATCAGTAGATTCAGTAAGTATCCAGATATTGTAGATGTAATAACTCCTATAGTAGCCGAAGAATGGGGACATTTTAGAAAGGTGCTTAAAGAGCTTAAAAAACGGGGCTACGAATTGGGTCCTCAACGCAAAGATGAATATGTAAATAAACTCAATTCATTTATGAAACGGGGCGATCACATAGAAAAACAACTCGTAGAATACTTACTAGCTTTTGCTATGATAGAAGCTAGAAGCTGTGAGCGATTCAGATTGCTTAGCGAACACATCACAGATCCTGAATTGCAACATTTCTATCACGAGTTTATGGTGAGCGAGGCTGGGCACTACAGAGCATTCTTAGACCTAGCCAAGAAATATTCATCATCAGAACACGTGGCAAAACGGTGGGCAGAATGGGTAGCTTTTGAAGCACAGATGGTAACTAGTCTTGAAATACGTGGAGACAGAATGCACTAATGTTTGTACTTCGAACCATACAATCCTTTTTAAAAGATAAAGAATACAGGGAATTACTCTTCACCACTTCTTTGGTGATAGCAGGAGGCACTATAGTGTACCACTATTTAGAAGGATGGTCTTGGGTAGACGCAGTTTACTTTTCGGTAGTGACCCTCACCACAGTTGGTTTTGGTGATTTCGCTCCACAGACCGACGCGGGTAAATTATTTACTATTTTCTACATCATTCTAGGCATTGGCATAATTCTCAGTTTTATTCACACCCTATACGAACACTACCGTGATATGAGGAAATAAGACGGATACCATGGCTGGGACAAAAAGTCATATCCAACAAAAAAGCCCCTCACGTGAGTAAGAGACTTTCTAAATAATGTTTTAGCGATTTGTTAAATTTTACTTTTTCACCTGCTTTACAACAGCTGCAAAAGCCTCTGGGTGATTCATTGCAAGGTCTGCAAGAACTTTTCTGTTTAGTTCTATACCTTTCTTGTGTACCGCACCCATAAACTGAGAATAGCTCATTCCGTGTTGTCTAGCCCCAGCGTTTATTCTGGTAATCCATAGACGACGGAAGTTTCTTTTCTTATTTTTTCTGTCTCTGTATGAATACTGCCATGCTTTTTCTACTGCATTTTTAGCTACTGTCCATACGTTTTTTCTTCTACCAAAGAATCCTTTGGCGTGTTTCATCATTTTTTTGCGTCGTCTCCTTGAGGCAACTGCATTTACTGATCTTGGCATTTTCTTTTTTCTTTTTTTAAACTGGGCGTCGAAACAATATTAGATTTCGCTCTTTTATAGGCCCGAATAATGGTACTTTACTCTATCCTGTAGAGTATTACTTTCCGATTCTCAACAAGAATTTAATGTTGCTTTCATCCGCTGGATGAACTAAACCACTGTGTCTAAGAGCAAGTTTTCTTTTCTTAGACTTCTTTGTTAAGATGTGACGCTTGTAAGCGTGCTTTCTTTTGATTTTACCTGTACCAGTGATTCTGAATCTCTTCTTTGCACTGGAGTTGGTTTTCATTTTGGGCATCTCTGTTCTTTCTTTAAATTTATTTTGGTGCTAAAACTATTATCATTTTTTTGCCTTCCATCTTAGGCAATTGCTCAAGTTTGGCCACTTCAGAAAGCTTATCTGCAAACTGTAGTAACAATAACTCTCCGCGTTCTTTAAACACGATAGTACGTCCTCTGAAGAAAACATAAGCTCTTACCTTATGTCCTTCTTCTAAAAACTTCTCTGCGTGCTTCAACTTGAAGTTGACATCATGTTCATCCGTATTTGGACCAAACCGTATCTCTTTTATGTCCGTCTTAGATTGCGTAGCTTTTAGTTCTTTGGCCTTTTTCTTTTGGTCATACAAGAACTTACGGTAGTCTATAACTTTACATACAGGCGGGTTAGCCTTGGGTGATACCTCCACTAGGTCGAGCTCTTGTTCTACTGCAAACTTGAGTGCTTCCTTTAAGTCAGTAATCCCCTGCTCTATGTTGTCACCAACTAGGCGCACAGGATCCGCAATGATGTATCCATTAATTCTGTGGGGATCTTTTACCCTTCCCCTGAACGGTCTTCTTTTCTTCTTCAAGTATCTCTATTCTTTCGTTAGTAATGAGTTGAAGTATGTTACAAACTCATCTAATTTAAACTTGCCAACATCGCCTTCACCTTGAATTCTAACCGAAACCTCCTCGTTCTCAGACTCTTCCTCTCCCACTATTATCATAACAGGAATTTTGGTTGCCCAAGCATCGCGGATTTTACGGCCTATTTTCTCGGCACGCTCATCTACAAGGCCGCGAATATCGTTTTTATTCAGGAATTTTAAAACTTTATCTGAGTAATCATGGTACTTTTCACTGATGGGTAAAACAGCAACCTGCTCTGGACTGAGCCAAAGAGGGAAATTCCCTGCTGTGTGTTCTATTAAAATACCGATAAAACGCTCCAAACTACCAAATGGTGCGCGGTGTATCATTACCGGTCTATGTTTCTCATTATCGGCACCTATATAGTCTAAATCAAAACGTTCTGGTAGGTTATAATCTACTTGTATAGTGCCCAGTTGCCAGCTTCTACCCAGGGCGTCTTTTACCATAAAATCAAGCTTCGGACCGTAAAATGCAGCTTCACCATATTCAGTAACCGTTTCTAGATCCCGTTCTGCTGTGGCTTCTACTATGGCTTTTTCTGCTTTTTCCCAATTTTCATCAGAACCAATGTATTTTTCTTTGTTTTCTGGATCTCTTAATGATATCTGTGCTGTAAACTTCTCAAAACCTAATTTCCCGAAGACATGCATTACCAAATCAATGACATCCACAAACTCCTCCTTGAGTTGATCTGGAGTACAAAAAATATGCGCATCATCTTGCGTAAATCCCCGTACACGTGTGAGTCCATTTAGCTCACCGCTTTGTTCGTATCTATATACGGTACCAAACTCCGCTACTCTATACGGTAACTCCCTGTAGCTCTTTGGTTTGAACTTAAAAATCTCACAGTGATGCGGGCAGTTCATTGGCTTGAGCAAAAATTCCTCATCCTCATTCGGAGTCTTTATGGGCTGAAAGGAATCCTCACCGTATTTCTCATAATGACCCGAAGTTACATAGAGATCTTTTTTAGCGATGTGTGGTGTAACCACTTGATGATAGCCACGTTCTATCTGAGCCTGACGCATAAAATTCTCCAGTCGTTCGCGTATGGCAGTCCCCTTTGGCAACCAGAGTGGAAGCCCTGCTCCTACCTTATCACTAAACGTAAATAGTTCTAGTTCTTTTCCCAGTTTTCTGTGGTCTCTTCGTTTGGCTTCTTCCAGCAGTTCTAGATGCTCAGTGAGCATCTTAGCCTTGGGGAAAGAAACACCATAAATACGGGTAAGTGATTTATTCTTTTCGTCTCCACGCCAATAGGCGGCAGCTACATTGAGTAATTTTACAGCTTTTATGGTAGAGGTACTTTGTATATGCGGACCACGGCATAGGTCTGTGAAGTTTCCTTGGGTATAAAAAGTAATGGTTCCATCGTCTAGCCCTTCAATTAGGTCTAGCTTGTACTCATCCTCTTTTTCGGTAAAGTACTTTATGGCATCTGCTTTGCTTACTTCTTTTCTATCGTAGGTACTGCCTTGGCTGGCTAATTCCTTCATCTTCTTCTCCACTTTTTCAAAGTCATTGGAAGAAAAATTTTGGTCACCAAAATCTACGTCATAGTAAAATCCGTTGTCTATAGCTGGACCAATACCTAGCTTTACGCCTGGATAGAGTGTTTCAAGGGCTTCTGCAAGCAAATGAGAACTACTATGCCAAAATGTTTTCTTACCGTCCAGGTCATCAAACTTGAGCAAAGCAAGCGAGGCATCACCGTTTATCGGTCGGGTAAGATCCCACACTTCATCATTCACTTTTGCACTCACCACTACACGGGCAAGTCCTTCACTTATACTCTTAGCTACATCTAGTGCCGTACTTCCTTGTGGTACTTCGCGTACCGAACCATCGGGTAATGTTATTTTTATATTCAATCTACTGCAGTTTAGCGATTCGTTTTTCTAAAGTTTACCAAGACGAGCAAGCCCTTCTTTGGCGAGTGCAAAATTAGGGTCTATTTGCAAACATTTTCTATAATTCTCCATTGCCTTGTTTTTGATGCCTAACAACTCCATACATTGCCCTATTCTGTTATACGGTTTAGCTATCTCGGGTAGAAAACGTACACACATCTCAAAGTGCTGTACTGCCTTCTGATAACTACCTCTTTCGGCCAAAATATTTCCTGCATTATAAAACGCATTGAAACTCGTAGGATTGACCTCAATAGTTTTTTGATAATCGACCATAGCTGCCTCATCATCGCCCATTTTTTGATGCAAAAGACCACGAGCATAGTAAGCCTCACTACTAGTAGGATCTGTATTTATCGCTTTTTCGTAGTTGGATAACGCCTCTGAGTATTTACCATTGGCTTCATGTAGCATAGCCAATTGTAGGCTACTGTTGTAATCTGAACCGAGTAGTGTTATCGTTTTTTCAAAAAACTCAATAGCTGTGGCTGTATCACCATCTTCTTTGTACAACATTCCACTAAAAAAATGACCATCTGCATGCTGCGGACTTAGTTTTAATAATTTACCGAAACGAATCTTACTCTTATCAAACTGACGTACAAAATACAAAAACTGGGCAGTTTTGAAAACTGCAGTAACATCATTGGGATTTACTGCCTCGGCTTTTTGGTATTGCTCTAGGGCTTGTGTTGTCTCATTATTTGCAAAAAATGCATCTCCAAGCATATAGTAATAACTGCTATTATCATCATCTATAGTTATAGCACTTTGATAGTCGCGAATGGATAAATCATATCGTTTCTCATCATTGAGCACCTCTGCTCTCTGCAGGTAATACTCTATGTTTTCCGGATTCTGATCTATTTTCTTGCTCCACTCTCGGGCCTCAAGGCTTATTGTAGTATCTGTAGCTAAGCTGATGTGTGATGGGTTAAACCACTGGCACCCTGTAGCAAATATGCCATAAGTGAACGTGATTAACAGTGAGATAAATAGACTATTTTTCAAGGTAATGCGAAGGTATAAAAATGTTTGAAGCAAAGGCAAATACACTTCATCAAGTATACAATAGATTATACTCCAGATAAATAAGGACAGTATATTTTGGTAAAAGGAAGGTTAAATACAACGAACCTTTCTATTTTTGAACCATATGCCACATTATCATAAGCTGGGAAGCATACCCCCCAAGAGACACACGCAGTTTAGAAGACCAGATGGAGAGTTGTATAAAGAAGAACTCTTTAGTACAGAAGGATTTAGCAATAGCTACAGCCTGCTTTACCATCACAATCCACCTACTGCTATACTCAAAGTAGATAAGCCAATAGACCTGAAGCCAGAGCTTGCAGGGGAGATGGAGATGTTGCACCGAAGTTTTCAAAATTTTAATGTGCAGCCTGCTGACGACTACTTGGAGAGCAGAGTCATACTACTGACGAATAGTGATTTACAGATATGCATGTCTCGCCCACGCAAGAGCATGACCGACTATTTCTACAAAAACGGCGATAGTGATGAAGTGATTTTTGTGCATGAAGGCAGTGGAACATGCCGTACCAACTATGGCGAACTGAAGTTTCAATACGGTGATTACCTCATCGTACCACGTGGTGTTATATACCAAATGGAGTTTGATACAGAAGACAATAAACTAATGATAACCGAGAGCCATAGCCCAGTGCTCTACCCGCGTAACTATTTGAGTAAAGGAGGGCAGCTGCTGGAACACTCTCCCTATTGTGAACGCGACATAAAACAGCCGGAGAATTTACAGACCATTATAGAAGAAGGTGAGTTCTTAATCAAAACAAAAAAGGAAGACAAACTTTATCCGTATACCTATAAATACCACCCATTTTGTTTGATTGGTTGGGATGGCACACACTATCCCTTTATTTTTAGCATTCATGACTTTGAGCCCATAACGGGTCGTATACACATGCCACCACCCATACATCAAACATTTGAAGGAAATAATTTTGTGATTTGTAGCTTTGTACCACGACTGTTTGACTACCATCCACTCAGTATCCCTGCTCCGTATTGGCACAGTAATATAGACAGCGACGAGGTAATGTACTACGTAGATGGGCAGTTTATGAGTAAAGGCCACGTAGAGAAGGGGCAAATGAGTCTGCACCCAGGGGGAATTCCTCATGGTCCTACTCCCGGAGCCGCAGAAAAAAGCATAGGCAAAAAAGAAACGGGCGAACTCGCCGTAATGATAGATACATTTAAACCGCTGAGAGTAACCAAAGCAGCATTAGAACTAGAAATAAAAGATTACCACTTGCATTGGTTATGATACTTTAATATATTCGTAGCGAAGGGTTTATACCCAACAAAAAGACTACGTGAACATGCCTAAATACATATATATATTGTTGGCTTTAGCCTCCCTATTCTCAGCTTGCAAAGACAACCGAGATTGCCCCGATGAGATCCCCATTGTAACCACAACACCGAACATCCTGCTCATCATAGCAGACGACCTTGGGAAAGATGCTACTCCAGGTTATGATGAAGGAACTACCAAACCGAATACACCTACGCTCGACTCCATACGAATGAACGGTCTTAGCTTCGATAATTTTTGGGTAAACCCTACATGTAGCCCAACAAGAGCAAGTATAATAACCGGAAAATACGGATACCGTACAGAGGTAAAAAATGCAAGTGAAGTCCTAAGCTCTGATGAAATGGTGCTGCAAAAGTATATCAATGACAATACCAATAACGCCTACAGTACTGCTATAGTAGGCAAATGGCACCTTAGTGGGAATAAGTCAAATACCAATCCAGAAGATTTTGGGATAGACTATTATGAAGGTCTTATCAAAGGAGCCGCAGAGGACTACTACAGCTGGACCAAAACGAGCAACGGAAATACGAGCACAGAAACCGAATATATAACCTCAAAATTCACGAACCTAGCTATAGAATGGGTACAAGAGCAAAATAAACCATGGTTTCTGTGGCAAGCATACACGGCTCCTCATACGCCCTTTCACTTACCTCCTGCAGGTACTCATTCGCAAGGCACTTTAGCTCCGTACCAAGAAGGAGATGAGCCTTTGCCCTACTATCATGCCGCTGTAGAATCAATGGACTACGAAATAGGAAGACTATTGAACAGTATGACCGCTACCGATAAAGAAAACCTCATTATCATATTTATTGGTGACAATGGATCTCCGAACCAAGTAGCTCAAAGTCCCTACACACCAAGAACGGTAAAAGGTACAGTATACCAAGGTGGAATAAACACGCCGCTATTCATAGCTGGTAAAGGAGTAACACGCAGAGGTAGAGATGCCAATCTGGTAAATAGCACCGACCTATTTGCAACCATAGCGAGCCTAGCAGGTGCTGCTACGAATGAGATTTATGACAGTAAAAGCATTGTGGAACTTTTGACTACAGAAAAAAAAATACGCGATTTTCAATACTCAGAATTAAGAAATACTGATGGCAGTGAAATGTGGACTATTCGTAACATAGACTATAAGCTAATCATAAATTCAAATAACAACAATAACCAGCTCTATGACTTGCGAAGTGATCCTTATGAAAAAATAAACTTACTAAACAGACCGCTAGACACAGAGGCATCAACGGTTAAAGAGCTATTGGAAGCCGAACTTGTGCTGATTAGAAACTAGTCTGTTAAAGCAAATTTGACGTTTGAGCAATCATATACCAATTATAAAGACCTCGTTTATAATTTAGCTCTGCAATACCTTCAGAATACAGCAGATGCAGAGGAAATAACACAAGACGTATTTCTGTCTGTGTACCAAAACTTGAACCAATTTGAAGGAAAGGCCACTCTAAAAACGTGGATTTATCGCATCACGATAAACAAGTCACTTGACTTTATAAAGGCCAAAAGTCGCAACAAACGTAGTTTCTTCTTTACCTCTAAGCGACTAGATGATCCAGATACACCCATTATAGTTTCACATTTTGACCATCCGGGTATCTTAATGGAACAAGAAGAAGAAATGAGTAAGATCTTTGCGTGTATAAATGCATTACCTGAACGACAGAAAACTGCCCTTATCTTAATGAAAATAGAAAATAAAACACAACAAGAAACTGCTACAATAATGAAGTCTACTGTAAAGTCAGTAGAGTCACTATACCAACGAGCTAAGAAAAATTTAAAAGAAAAACTCGCTCTAAACGAAGGAAAATGAGAGAAACAAAGTCTATACGAATAACAACCGAAATGGAACGATTGGGAAATATACAAAAAGTACCTGCACCAGCTGCACTCTGGGGTAAAGTGCAGCTGCATGTAGCCAACCAAGCTAAAGACGTGGTGCCCATGCACTATGCCAGAGCCATTGCCGTAGCAGTAGCCCTCCTATTTGTAGCCAATGTGTATTTGGTTGCAAACAATACGAATACAGAAACCCAAAGCGGATTAGAAGAATTTATACCACAAACGGAATACTCGTTTTATGAATAAGACAAAATTATACGGAGTACTCGCTATTCTATTTTTACTTATAAACCTAATGCTTGTAGGGTTTATACTCACCAAAGGTAGGAAACGAGGAAAGCGCAAAAACAGCCCGAAGGAGATCATTATTACTCGCCTCAACTTGGATAGTAATCAAAGTGCTGCCTATGAAATAAAAGTACAGGAACACCGCAGCTTGATGAACAATACCCACGAAAAAATACGCGCAGAAAAATCCAAATTAAATAATCTGCTAAAAACAGAAAACAGGGAGCAAGCAGATTCCCTTTCTAGTGTTATTGCAGGGTTACATCGTGAAATGGAACTTGGCTTTTTCAATCATCTTATAGATATAAAAAGCATCTGCAAACCAGAACAGATGGATAACTATACCCTTTTGGTAGATGATATTAATACGATATTTTCGAAGCGTGGACCCAAAAGAAAAGGGAGCCACAAAAAACAATGAAGGTCTTTCTTATTGGAGCGCTCCTAGTGTGCAGTCCCATATTTATTAAAGCACAAACTCATTTTAAGATAGATGCGACGTATGCCAATCGCACTCTCGTACTGGATAGCTTGTACGACAATACGTACGCTATAAACAAACTGCGGTTCTACCTATCTGACATCGTACTTATAGATACGAACGATCGTATAATCTATACCCATCCCAAAAAACATATTCTAGTAGACTTGAAACATCCTACGTCTCAAGAAGTCCATTTTTACAATTCTTTGTCTGACTCTACGGCCAATTTAAGACTACAGTTTGGGATAGGAATAGACAGTACTACCAATAGTAAAGGTGCTATGGCAGATGATTTAGATCCTGTAAATGGAATGTACTGGACATGGCAGAGTGGCTATATCAATGTAA
Source organism: uncultured Bacteroidota bacterium (assembly GCA_913054375.1). Taxonomy (GTDB): domain Bacteria; phylum Bacteroidota; class Bacteroidia; order NS11-12g; family UBA9320; genus UBA9320. The sequence continues at coordinate 10,545 of CAJXIQ010000023.1, read as the reverse complement.
AAATAGAGGGAACTAAACAACGGGAAGAAAAATCAGAAGAATTTCAGTTTCACCTAGGAGGCTTCACTGCACCGTACAACACATACCGCACCATAACAAGGCCCTATGGCTCTCTCATCACTATTAAGATGGACCAATTTTTTAAACAGATGACTTGGGAGCGGATGTTTATAATGCGTCCAGGAGAAGAGGCGGTAGATCTGATCAATCAATTTTGCACTAGTATACATAGTTCATTGTGAAGAAGGTCGTCGCCATAGCGTCTATTCTAATTTGTGTTGCGAGTACATGGAAGGCCAGCTTGTGGCCTTCTCATTTTCCCAAACCACTATACCAACGCGAAATAAAGGAGGCCACTGCTGCCAAAATATTGCTCGGAAGAACCTTATTCTACGATCCACTGCTCTCTGCAGACAATACCATCAGCTGTGCGAGTTGCCACTCTCCCTACAATGCCTTTGCACATACCGATCATAAACTAAGTCATGGCATACGCGACAGTATGGGAACGCGCAACGCCCCTGCTCTGTTTAATCTTGCTTGGCAACCAAAACTGACGTGGGACGGGGCAAGTCATCACCTCGATATGCAAGCTCTTGCACCCATTACCCATCCTGGTGAAATGGCAGAATCGATGGAAAACATTCTCAAAAAGCTTGTTAGCAGTAACACCTATCCACCCCTATTTCAGGATGCCTACGGAAAGGATAGTATTACAAGCCAACGAATACTAAAAGCACTAACGCAGTTTCAACTAACCCTTGTTTCTAGCAACGCCAAATACGATAGAGTTAAGTTGAATAAAGATACCTTTACTTCACAAGAAGTATTGGGTTATAAACTATACCAAGATAATTGTAGGTCGTGTCATGCTGAACCCCTATTCAGTATGTACTCATTCAAAAACAATGGACTAGCACCAGATACAAACAACTATGATGTAGGCAGGTACAACGTGACCAATGATCAGAAGGATAGCTTTCTTTTTAAAATACCCAGTTTAAGAAACTTAAGCTATACCTACCCATACATGCATGATGGTAGGTTTAGAAAACTGCGTGAAGTGCTCAATCACTACACAAGTACAACTCTTTCCAAGAATAATAACCTGTCTGATGAATTAAAAAATGGAATATCACTTACGTCTAACGACAAAGCAGACTTAATTGCATTCTTGCTTACATTGGATGACAAGGCCTTTATTTTTAATACAGATAACAACTTCCCGCGAGTAACACTTCTACCGCAGGAATAAACATATAACCAACGTCTAAAAAAGCAATAATGAACAAACTTATCTTACTCACACTATTAACCCTGGGATCGCTAGCTCAGGCACAAACTTCTCCAGCGATATCTTCTTGGCTCCAAAACACGACACAAACCGGCAACTATTACCCCAAAGGCAATGCAACACTAACGCCAAACAGCCTTTTAGTGAATTGTCAGAAAGTAGAGTATTCTGCTGATTATGTTTACGTAACTGCCACCGGAATACCTGCGTACCCTACAGGTCCATTCTCAGACGGTAATCCCAGTAATGCAGAAGACCAAAGTGGAATCTATCAAATACCACTCAACCCAACTGAAAATACAGAAACCAAAGATGCTACAGTTGGCGGAAACATAGGAATATTTATAAATGGTGTAGCTCTCTTTGACTACAGAGATGGAGTAGCTTGGAACCCGCAAACCAATGAACTCTGCGGTGGACCAGGACGAGAACGTTGCCCAGGTGCAAGAGGAACAGTGCAAGCATGGAATAGAGACGCCATACCAGCAGAAAAAGAAGGATTTGACTGTGCTAAAGGCCACCCTGCAAATGGAAACTACCACCATCACCAAAATCCATCTGCGTTTAAACTAGACCTAGAAGTAGTTTCCGAGATCTGCAACTTATACGATGCGGAAGGTCTGTATGCTATAGATAGCAACAAGCACTCACCCCTGATAGGATATGCCTATGACGGATTTCCTATATATGGAGCTTACGGCTACGCTAAAAAAGATGGAACTGGAGGTATTACACGCATCAAGTCTGGGTACCAACTCAGAGATATTACCACACGGAGTACACACGCAGATGGAAGTACAGTAGATAATGGTCCTGATGTAGGTGCTACCTATTGGTTAGGCTACTTCAGAGAAGACTATGGCTACATTGCATCTCCAGACGAAGATGTGCTCGATGAACACAATGGTAGGTTTTGTATCACGCCAGAATATCCTGAAGGTACCTACGCATACTTCTGTACGGTAAACGAAAAATGGAACTCTGCATACCCGTATGCAGTAGGACCTACTTTCAATGGCAACTACACCAATAGAAAAATATCTAGCGTAGACGAGGCAACAACGGTGTATACTGCTAGCACAAATAGAGTAGATGTATTGTCAGGTACGCATATTACTGTATTTCCAAACCCAACAAGCGACTTGGTGGCTATACAACTGGGCGGGCTCATCAGAGCAGATGTAAAAATCACACTCATAGATATGGCCGGCAGAGAAATAAGCACGACTACTATACCACAAGGCAGCACCATTGCTTACTACGATGTACAGACGGTATATGAAGGAACGTACTTCCTCCGATTTGAGGACAGTGTAAGCAGTCTTACCAAAAAAATTAGCATAACGCGGTAAATTTTCTGACCATTAACCAAAAAACCACCCTGTGTAAGTAAGCAAGGTGGTTTTTTGTAGCTATAAATTTAAACAAGAATACATTTCGGAAAAGCTCCAATGAATCTGCTAATAACGGCGTTACTCTTAGTACCTGACCATTACAAAATTCATTGTATAAAATCCTAATCCACTCCTAAGTACTTGTGTGTTTGCAAACTCACAAACCAATTTGGATTTTTTAGGACGTAATCAAAGATTATTTTCTCTGTTATTTCACGTCTATCCCATTCAGGCTGTAGGTAGAGTTTACAGGAGTCTGGCACCATCTTTTGGTGTTCTTCTGCCCAGGCGATATCACTTTTATTCAACACCACCACCTTCAGCTCATCGGCTTGCTTTGCCGCTATGGCTATTGGAGCTTTGAATTTTTTGGGAGAGAACGTTACCCAGTCAAAATCACCTACAAGTTCATAGGCTCCACTGGTCTCTATATGTACTCTAAATCCTTCCTTTTTAAATGCTTGAGTAATTAATGTCAAATCATACATGGCGGGCTCACCACCAGTAAGTATGAGTATTCTGCTCGGATGCTTTTTTGCTTCATCAAGCAAGAACTCTATTGATTTTTTTGGATGTTTATCTGCATTCCAACTATCTTTCACATCGCACCAAACACAACCTACATCACACCCACCCAATCGAATAAAAAATGCTGGCTGTCCAGTGTACACTCCTTCTCCTTGTATGGAGTAGAAGTATTCCATCACAGGAAAATCTATCATAGGTTTAGTTTCTTTTTGTAGCTTTTCAGTGTATTGTGCAACAGACCGTATCGGGTCATGGGCCCAACACCTCCAGGCACCGGAGTGATAGCACTACATTTTTCTTTTACTGAAGCGTATTCCACATCGCCCTTTAGCACATAACCTCGCTTATTGTCAGCATCTACACGCGTAATTCCAACATCTATTATAGTAGCTCCTTCTTTTACCATACTTGCTTTCAGAAATTCAGGGATACCAACGGCAACTATCACAATATCTGCGGTCTTCGTAAATTCTCTTATATCATGGGTATGTCGGTGGCATACAGTTACGGTAGAATCTCTACCTCCTTGGCTCATGAGAATACTCATAGGCCTACCCACAATATTACTTCTGCCTATTACTACACAATGTTTCCCTCTTGTTTCAATACCATATTCCTCTAGAAGCATTATTACTCCAAAAGGCGTTGCACTGATGTACGTATCTTCATCTATAGTAAGCTTGCCTACATTGAGCGTATGAAAACCATCTACATCTATATCTGGATTTATACTTTCTGTTATTTTAGTCGCATCTATGTGCTTGGGTACAGGTAGCTGCACTATAAGACCATCTACATTTTTATCCGTATTAATGGCCTCTATTTTACTTAATAGATCCTTTTCTGTAGTATCTGCGCTCAATCTATATACACTGGACTCAAACCCTACATACTGGCAATCCTTCTCCTTACTATTGACATACGTCATACTAGCGCCGTCTTGTCCTACCAAAATGGCAGCCAAATGTGGTGCTCTGTGACCCGCCTCTCTTAGCACAGCAACTTCCTCTTTCACTTTGCTTCTCAGTGTTAGAGCGAGGGCTTTACCATCTAATATTTTTGTCATTTGCGGACAAAAATATAACATATTATGGCTATTGTGAAGTGTTGCATATAACTTCATTGTATTTTTGCGAACAGTGCAAACAAGAATCAGACTAATTTATCCATCTCCAACCTTAGCTGCTCTTCGCAGTAAAAAAGGTAAATGGGTACCTGCTATAGACCAGCACTCAATGTATTTTGCAGCTCAGCATAGCCCATTTACTAAGAGCACTTTTTCTTTGACTAATACCCTAAATTTTAAGCCCGTTTATTCCTACAAAAATGGACATTCATATACCTATATATTTTGAAAAATAAAACACTAATCATAATAGTAATGTTGGGCTTATCAGCTTGTACAAAGCTAAAAGATGCTCCAGCAGAGTTGCCAAACTACTACCCTCTGGCGCTAGACGATTATTCAACTTTTGCTATTGAGGAACTGCAGCATAATCCCTTTATGGAGGAAACAGATACACTGCACTATTGGCGGAGAGAAACAGTAGCTGATACAATCAGAGATAATACGGGAGAAATCGTTTACAAAATAGAAATTGAGCAAAGCAATGACTCTGGAAAAACGTGGATGTTCATCGCCACAGGATTTACCCATAGAGACGTATATAGTGCTCAAAGAATGTTGAATGACGTACGTACTATCGTGCTTAGCTTTCCTCTACGTGATCGAAAATCTTGGGACATCAATGAACGAAACATACAGAAAAAAAAGACAGCTAGATATTTTGATATAGACCAAGCCTATACCTTAGCAGGTGTAGAATATACCAACACCTTACGAGTAGACTTAGGGAATGATGTAGACCTATTTTTTCAAGAAATAGAAGAGGAAATATATTCCCGCGGGAAAGGCCTCATATGGAGAAGAAAATTATCTGTGGAAACACAACCAGGAAAATATAAAGAAGGAAATGAGTTTACACAAACTATCATTGATACTAATAGGTAATTTACTTATTGGTTCTACTGCAATCGCACAATCAGACGCATACTTAGTACAATTCAAAGATAAACCTACAGCAGTCAGTTCATCGGAGATCCTCAGCAAAAAGAGCATAGCACGAAGAACAAAATTTGAGATACCCCTCACTACAGAAGATCAACCCGTTTATGCTGGGTACAAAACCGCAATACGGCAAATAGATAGCACGACTATTCGATATACACTGAAATGGCACAATGGATTAGTAATCAACGCCTCCAAATCAGCTGCTTTAAAAATAGAAAAATTAGCTTGTGTTCACAAGGTATCATACGTCGGAAAAGCAAAAGCACCTATAACTGTGGAGAAACCTCAGTTTATTAAACCCGTGATAAAACTGAAAGAAAGTACCATACGCACAGACAATCTTTCACCTGAGGATTATGGTATGACGTACACCCAAAACAAGCAAATACAGATTACAGATTTACACCAGATGGGATACAATGGAAAGGGTGTGACAATAGCTGTTTTTGATGCAGGATTTAACGCAATAGATAAAATCCCCTCTTTTCTAAAACACCAAGCTAATGGACTACTCACATTTGGCTTTGACATAGCTGAACTAGACAATGTACTCAATATAAAAGACAATCACGGTACTGCTGTGAGTTCGTGCATAGGCAGTTACCATAAAGGAAAATTCATTGGCGGTGCACCTATGGCTCATCTTATGCTCTTTCGTACGGAATACGCTTCTACAGAGTACCCTATAGAAGAGCTGAACTGGTGTAAGGCAGCAGAACTGGCTGATAGTGCTGGTGTAGATATTATATCCTCTTCGTTAGGTTACAATCAATACGACGATACGTCGTTGAGTTACACGCACAAAGACTTAGATGGACAAACATCTTATGCAAGTAAAGCAGCGCGGATAGCTTCTCAAAAAGGTATTATAGTGCTGAATAGTGCGGGTAACTCTGGCGATAATAAGTGGCGAAAAATAGGTACTCCTAGTGATGTAGCAAGTGTACTTACAATAGGAGCAGCAGACAAGAATGGAGAACTCGGTAGCTTTAGTAGCCAAGGGTATAACTCATTGGGCGATGTAAAACCAGATATTGTAGCAATGGGTGTTCTTGCATCTGTAGCTAGCCCAAGCGGCTCTTATTACCAAGGATATGGCACAAGCTACTCTACACCAATTGCTGCTGGTGGATTAGCCTGTTTGGTACAGGCATATCCTGAAACACACCCAGACGCTATAAAGCATGCAGTACGCATTACTGCAAGTCAATATATGACTCCTGATTCTTTTTTAGGATACGGTATTGCTCAACTGAAAACTGCTGCCGACTTTCTTCTACTAAAAGAACAAGGTCAGGCATTGCCCAAAATAATTTCAACCGCACAAACTTTTATAAATGTATACACAGGAAAGGCTACAATCATTGAATATCAGGTCTTCCAACACAAAAAGTTTCTGTTACTTTTCAATACTAAAAAGAAAGTAGCCGAAGGCAAAAACGATTCCAATCAAAGTTTTTATCGCATAGATCTGTCTGATTCTCCTTTAAAATGTTCTAAAAGATATACAATCAAGCTACGTTTAAAATCTAGCATAGATACTTACACACTAAAAAAGAGCCAGTTATACAATTGTCTAAATTAAATTTGATGAATCTTCTCTAATACAATTTAAGGTTTAGTTAAAAAAAAATGGGGCGATACTAGTATCGCCCCATTTTTTTTGGTGGTTTTTTTGACTACCTTTTTTTATTGCTTTAAGAGTGGCTTTGTAACTACTCCAAAGTCTGTCTTAATTTCCAAAAAGTAAGTTCCTGAAGATATATCCTCAAGTGATATTCGCAGATTTGATGTACTCAGATTTTGTTTGTTCCAAACTACAACCCCTAAATCATTTTTTATGCTCACCTCTCTCATTATCAAAGACGTTCGAAGATCAAAGGCACTAATGTATGGATTGGGATATACTTCTATTAATTGTGGGTCTAGCTCCTCTACACCAACTCCCCCTACAAAATTAAAGGTCGTTCTTAAAGTATCATTATTAGCTAATTGATCTTCAGTATACTCCACCCAGAACTCTGCAGTAGCTTCAGATACATTTGGATAACTCAAAAAGCTATCAAACTCTATAGTTGCAGCAGTACCCGAGGCAATGCTCAATAGCTGTCTATTTCTATATATGGATACTAGACCTACTTTCACTTCACAGATAACCTCCGCTCCTGATATATCTTGCAATCCGTCATTCTTAAATGTAGCTTCAGGCTTATATATAAATCCAGTAACTATATTCTCTCCGTTTACCGGTCCAAGAACACTGTCTGCAATTATATCTCGCCTTTTGGCAACTACTATGGTAGATGTAATTACATCATTAGCAGCGTTATTATCGTTAATTAACAATGTACTCCTCCATGTAAAAACTCCTCCATCGTACCATGACCATGTCTTGTTTGCAGTCACATTAATTAAGGCATCGAACGCAAAATTCGGTAGTAGTACGGTATCTAAAAATACAGGTGTATTGCTATCATCTAAAATGGCGATTTCTACCCGTATATCTTGAGCAGTATCCAAGCCATTATTAAGCACGCTAAACTGTGGACTCACAACTTCTCCAATTTCTATAGTATCTACAGGCTGTATATGGCTAATAAGAGCCACGTCTGAACCATAACGAACAAAGTAACTGCTCATGAGTGTATCTGAGCTAGTCAGATTATCCTCGGCTAACCAATCATTGGTACAAGTGATATAAAAATCTCCAAGTTGCCCAAAACTCAGGGGCTTAAAAATAAGCGTATCAGTGTCTCCATTTGAGATAGTAGCGTTAACAACATCTACATATATAACTGCTCCCGTATTATCCTTGATAGAGACAGATATAGGCGCAGATACGGCGTCATTGACTCCGACATTGAATACAACCACTTTCAAGTTGTCATCTGTTGTATTGATCGGAATTCCACCTTGTGGATAAAGCACTGATAGTAGGCGTAGGTCATTCTGTCTAACTACACTGAACGGAGAACTTGCCGTATCATTAGATGGCAATTGATCGTCATTTATAGATGCGCGAGAAATTAGAGTATAATCTCCCAGCGAATCCAAGACGACAGGTTTAAAAAGAGCTTGTTTGATACTAAAGAAGGGTATAGACTGATGCAATGAATCATAATAAATAACATCGCCATTTGCGTTTAAAATAGTTGCTTCTACCACCACTGTATCTTGATTATTGGTTCCATCATTACGAAGAGATACAAAAGGTATTATAGACGTATTCTGCCCAAACCTTTCACCTATACTTGGTTTCGATATGCTCAAAAGCAAGACATCATCCGATTTTGTACCAATTATAGGCGAAACACGAATTGTATCGTTTACAGGAAACGCATCTAAGGCGAGGTCAGTAAATACACGCATCGTAAAATCACCGTTAAGCATCAGGTATGTTGTGTCAAATGCGACTATCGTTGTGGTTATGGGTCCCAGATCAACCAACTTAGTTTGCGTATAGACCACATCGTCATTGCTATTGAGGAACTGTAAAACTACAGGCAGATTAGTATGTGATATTACACCATAATTAGCTATTCGAACTATTGCTTGTAACGGATCTCTCTTAATATCAAAAGTCTCATTTGCAGAAGGACTAAATATTTGGTCTACACCTACATCATAATCCTTGACAAAATTAAATTGAATCTCTGCTGTATTGTTGTCTGTAACACTGTCTAGTGCCAGTAGAGTAGTCACTCTAAACGTATATTCTCCAAGCCTATACTTAGAAATTTTTCCAAAATCTACCGTAGCAAAGGTGTCTGCAAGCAATGAAATTGTTACATCCCTAGTTTCTTCTAACGTATTGAATTGATTGTAAATCTCACCTCTCACAGTAAAGGAACCTTGATCTTTGTACCCAAAATTGATAACGCGAGCCAATAAGTCTAAAGAGTCCGTGTTATTGAACAATATGCTATCTCCATCATTGGGGGAGATAAAATCTAGAACGGCAACATCATTGGCCACTTGAAGCCTGGGGCGTACATTGAAATTAAAATTAAATCCAGGATCAAAATTGGTCCAAACAGGATTTCCGATAGGAGCAGTATAATAGAAAGTATGTGGCCGAATAGGTGTTTCGTCTTGGTAAGCAAATCCAACGTTTATAATACTTACCTGTCTAATGCCTACAAAATAGCCGCCAGATACTGCAACTCGCGGGAGTACAGGCAAAATATAAGTGCCCGCAACAGTTAGTAAAGTGTCGGAAACAAACAATTCTGTTCCAGGAAATCCATTTACTCCATCATCGTCCAAAATTACAAGTTGAAAAGGCCTATTACTACTGGTAAAACCTACTGACAATTGATTGATATAGGAAGTTTGCCCCACGTAGAACTTAGCAACAAAATCCCCAGTAACACCCGAAAAACCGATTCCTCCTCCAGTTGGGGGAGTGGGATCATTATGTGAATAAACATTGTAATTTACTTCTCGGTTTACTGTGAAGCTATCATTTGTTGGATTAATAGCAGCAGCAGCCTTTACAGTAAGGGTTTCTGTACCAATATTTTGAGGAGTGTAACTACCAAATCTTACTATTGTCCGCTCAGAGGGGCCCAAATCGGGCAAGATTAAGCTATCTAGATATGTATTAGCACCGCTTACGTTTAGGTATACTTTTACGTTGCTCGCACGCTTTGAGCCTACATTGACCACAACTGCTTTAATGGTATCTGCTCTTCGCATGAGTAAAGGGACAGTTCCCAAACTATAAATTTCACTTATCCTTAAATCTACGATATCAGGGTGATATAGTCTAATGGTTGGCTTTGTTAAATGTTCTAAAGCTGTGATGCTATCAATGCTGTAGTTACCTGTTGAAGTACTTGCTCCAAAAATATATTTTGTCTCATTGTTCGACACAAAACCAGGAACGGTAGATCCGGTTTCCACATTCCACGTGAGCCTACCCACTTGTTTGGTAGATTGTGTATATTCCACCAATACCCTTAGGTTAGTTCTTCCGCCTGTGGTGTCCCATCCGAACGCTTTACTAAAAGGGAAACGTTTCTCGCCAGGCGTATTACCTATAATATTCTTCGGACTACCATTAAATACTTCTAGCATGCCGCTGCGAGCGGTTCTGTCCCAGTTAAGCCTGGACGGTCCAAAATCTGCATCACTTGAAGATGCTAATAGTATCCGCATATTACAATTCCCTTGCAATGAATCGGAATCATTAAAATAAAATTAACACCGATAGGAAAGAGCCGCCTTTTAAGAAGCGGATACTTCCTGGATCTGTA
>CAJXIQ010000022.1 GCA_913054375.1 uncultured Bacteroidota bacterium | reverse complement strand
TTCCGATCTCATGGAGCATGCCACTATAGAAAAGCTGCAACTGTTGCTAAACGACTTATAGCTCACATCTTAGTGCGATTAGTGACTCAATTGTATAGATTTTTTTCATCTACATAATATTGGCGTACTCTTGCCCTAAGTTTACCTAGAGCTGTAACAGAACCAAAATACACATGGCAACATTCTACATCATTCACTCCAAGTCTACAAACGCATTCTATACTGGGAGTAGTACCAACTTCGAAATGCAGTTTGAACAGCATAAAAACGGCCACTTCCCTAAGGGCTTCAAATCAAGTGCAACAGACTGGGTAGCCTATTTTATTATTCATGATATAGAAATAGATACGGCCAATAGAATAGTGAAGCATACGAAAAAGAACAAGTCTCATGAGTATTTTGATAGCCTTAAGGCTGATCCTAACGCAGCTAATAAGTTATTAGAAGAGTTTACAAATGTAAGGTCGCATCCAGACAACAATCATGAGGATGCACGATAAACACAGAGCTGTACCCTCTATAAAAGGGCTATTTATTTACGGTACAGAAGTGATGTAACTTATTTACTCGTTAGCCGAGCCACGTACTTTCCAAGTACGTCTAACTCAATATTCACGGCAGTTCCTACGTTAAACGTATGAAAATTGGTATGCTCGTAGGTATACGGTATAATAGCTACGCCAAATCTACGGTCTGTGATATGCGTCACCGTGAGACTCGTTCCATTGATAGTGATAGATCCTTTGTGTATAATGAGTTTTTCTGGTGCGTGGCCGTTGATGTCTGTAAAGCTATCGTCTAACTCAAACTCGTACTCCCAACTACCGTTTTTATCTATCAGAGAACGTACATAAGCCTTTCCGTCTACGTGACCTTGTACAATATGTCCATCTAACCTATCGTGCATTTTAATACAACGTTCAAAATTGACTTTATCTCCTACCTTCAGTTTTCCCAAGTTGGTCAGTCTGAGGGTTTCGTCTATAGCTGTCACCTTGTACTCGTTGCCATCGATAGCCACAACCGTAAGGCACACGCCACTGTGGGCTACACTTTGATCTACTTTAAGCTCGTGCGTAAATTCACTCTCAAAAGTAAAAGTAAGGTTGGTTCCCTCTTTCTTAATATGATTAAGGGTAGCTATAGTTTCTATTATTCCGCTGAACATTTCACTCGAGCGCAAGCTCAATTACTACGTTTATATGTACCTTATCCCATAGAACCGCTCAAAAACTCACGATTCATTCTAGCTATGTTACTTAGCGATATTCCCTTTGGGCACTCCACTTCACACGCTCCTGTATTGGTGCAGTTACCAAATCCTTCGGCATCCATTTGAGCCACCATATTTTGGGCTCTATCTTTTGCTTCTACTTTACCTTGTGGTAATAGTGCATATTGAGAAACCTTTGCTCCTACAAATAACATTGCACTACTGTTCTTGCATGTAGCTACACATGCTCCACAACCAATACAAGCTGCTGCATCCATTGCTAAATCTGCATCATGTTTAGGTATGGGTGTTGCATTGGCATCTTGTGTATTACCACTGGTGTTTACCGAGATAAATCCACCGGAGTGCTGTATTCTATCAAAAGAACTTCTGTCTACAACCAAGTCCTTGAGTACAGGAAATGCTTTCGCTCTAAACGGCTCTATGTATATCGTATCTCCATCATTGAAACTACGCATATGCAGCTGGCACGTCGTAGTCCCTTTTACAGGGCCGTGAGCTTCCCCATTAATGAACATGGAACAACTACCACAGATACCTTCTCTGCAATCGTGATCAAAGGCCACTGGCTCTTCTCCAGTATTGACCAACTGCTCATTGAGGACATCCATCATTTCCAAGAAAGACATATGCTCTGAGATGTCTGCTACGTTGTAGTCTACCATCTTCCCTTTGTCATTGGCTCCTTTTTGACGCCAAATCTTGAGTGTTAAATTCATATTATCCATATTACTTGTAGCTTCTTTGTGTTAATTTTATATCCTTAAAATCGAGTTGCTCTTTGTGCAACACAGCATCACTTGGTTTCCCTGTATATTCCCAAGCAGATACATACGCATAGTTCTCATCATCTCGCAGTGCCTCTCCATCTTGAGGACCGCCTACTTCTACAGACTCCTCGCGGAAATGACCTCCACAACTTTCGTTTCTATCGAGTGCATCTTTGGCGAATAATTCTCCTAATTCTAGAAAATCTGCTACCCTACCTGCTTTTTCTAGTTGAGGGTTTAGCTCATACGCCCCACCGGGAACACTTACATTTTTCCAAAAATCTTCTCTAAGAGCACCTATTTCTTCAATTGCTTCTTTAAGTCCTTTTTCATTTCTGCTCATCCCACATTTCTCCCACATAATAATACCGAGAGCCTTGTGGTAGTAGTCTACAGAGCGTGTTCCTTTGTTATTTACCAGACCTTCTAGCCTTTCCTTTACTTCTTTCTCCGCTGCTTCGAATTCAGGAGTTTCAGTAGAAATTTTTCCAGTACGTATGTCGTTAGAGAGGTACCCGCCTATGGTATATGGCAAAACAAAATATCCGTCTGCCAAACCTTGCATAAGTGCAGAGGCACCGAGTCTATTGGCCCCGTGATCAGAGAAATTGGCTTCTCCTATTGCATAGCAACCTTCTACTGTAGTCATTAGATTATAATCTACCCAAAGACCTCCCATGGTGTAGTGCACCGCAGGATAAATCATCATAGGCGTTTCGTATGGGTTTTCGTCTGCAATTTGCTTGTACATATCAAACAGATTACCATACTTCGCCTTTACGATATCTTTTCCAAGTTCTTTTATTCTAGCGTCAGTAGCATCTGACTCTCCTTTTAATAAAGCTTGCTCTTTACCGTATCTCACTATTGCAGAAGCAAAGTCTAGATAAACAGCTTCTCCCGTAGCATTCACACCAAAACCAGCATCACAACGCTCTTTGGCAGCTCTACTTGCCACGTCACGCGGCACCAAGTTACCAAAAGCAGGATACCTACGCTCTAAATAGTAATCTCTATGCTCCACAGGAATATCAGTAGGTTTTAGTTTTCTGTTTCTTACAGCTTCTACATCTTCTATGCGAGCAGGAACCCATATACGTCCATCGTTTCTTAACGATTCAGACATTAAGGTTAGCTTACTCTGGTAGTCTCCACTTCGTGGTATACATGTTGGGTGTATTTGTGTGTAACAAGGATTTGCGAAGTATGAGCCTCGTCTGTGTGCTTTCCATGCTGCGCTAGTATTGCTACCCATTGCATTGGTGCTCAGGAAGAATACGTTTCCATATCCACCTGTACCAAGAACTACTGCGTGGGCAGAATGTCTTTCTATTTCGCCTGTAATCAGGTTTCGTGCTATGATACCACGAGCCTTACCGTCCACGATGACTAAATCTAGCATCTCGTGGCGGTTAAACATCTGTATTTTACCACGAGCTATCTGACGGTTCATGGCTGAGTATGCTCCGAGTAATAGTTGCTGACCTGTTTGCCCTTTTGCATAAAAGGTTCTAGACACCAATACACCACCAAAAGAACGATTATCTAGCAACCCACCATAGTCTCTAGCAAAAGGAACTCCTTGTGCTACACATTGATCTATGATGTTGGTAGATACCTCTGCAAGTCTATGTACGTTTGCTTCTCTACTTCTGTAGTCTCCTCCTTTTACAGTATCATAAAACAATCGATACGTAGAGTCACCATCACCTTGATAGTTTTTGGCAGCATTGATACCCCCTTGAGCTGCGATAGAGTGTGCTCTACGCGGCGAATCTTGGTAGCAAAATGCTTTTACATTGTATCCTTGCTCCGCAAGTGTAGCTGCTGCACTACCTCCTGCAAGGCCTGTACCAACTACGATAATATCTATATTTCGTTTATTGGCAGGATTTACCAAATTTACTTTGTCTTTATATGTAGTCCACGTATCCTTGAGAGGTTGTCCGTGGGGTACTTTTCCGTCTAATGTTGACATATCTTCTTTGTTATACGATTAGCTTAATGAGAAAAAAAATGAACTAAGGCTACAACTACAAATCCTGCTGGCACTGCGATAGCAAATGCATTACCCAGTTTTTTGATAACGGGTGTGTACTTTGTGCTGTTGTATCCTACAGACTGAAATGAGGATTGAAAACCGTGCAGTAAGTGCAGTGATAGCATTACAAAAGAAAGCACATACAATGCTACTCGAATAGGCTGCCCCGCAAATTTATGCACCAGCTCCTCGTGGTATCTATAATGGTCAGCTCCAGGAAGCATTCCACTCATATCTCCTTGTATATATTTTACATTGATCTCTGGAATCCAAAAATCATAAAAGTGTAAAGCTAAAAATGCCAATACTGCTAATCCAGAAATAATCATGTTGCGACTCATCCAGCTGGCATTTGCACTCCCTTTATACATAGCGTACTTCACCTCACGGGCTTGGCTATTTTGATACTCCAGATACATTCCCCACACAAAGTGAAAAATTACAGAAAAAATCAACACGGGTTGTAATGCGTATTGAACCACCGGATTTGTCCCCATGAAGTGCGATACTTCATTGAACATATCTGAACTAAATACAGACATCATATTGATGCTCAGGTGCTGTAAAAGGAAGAACATCAGAAAGAAACCGGTGAGTGCCATAATCACTTTCCTTCCGATACTCGATAAACCTTGTTTATTGCTTGACATATATTGATTTTAAAACAACAAATTTAACAATGTGTTTAGAAGGGGCTAAACTTTATTTTGATATTGAACCTTTCTAAATAAAATTTGCCCCATATGTATCATTTACTCCGAAGCCTATTTTTCCTAATGCCTGCAGAAAAGGCTCACTATACTACAATGCGATTATTCAAACTCATTAGCAAGTTGCCCATTGTACAAAGAATGTTTCAATTTGACGCAGAACCCATTACCCTAGACGGTCTGACATACAAAAATAAAGTAGGTTTAGCAGCAGGATTTGATAAAGATGGCAAGTTTTTGAATGAGCTAAACACCCTCAATTTTGGTTTCATTGAAGTAGGAACTGTAACTCCCAAGCCCCAAGGAGGAAATCCAAAACCTCGCCTATTTAGGCTAAAAAAAGACCGAGCACTCATGAATAGAATGGGCTTTAACAATGAGGGACTCAAAGCCCTAAAAGCTAGATTGCAGACTTTTCGTAAGAAAGAACGTGACAGTTCTATGCTCATCGGCATTAACATAGGAAAAAATAAGAATACACCTAATGATAATGCCGTAGATGATTATGTAAAATGCTACGAAGGCTTGTATGATCTGGCAGATTTTTTCATTGTAAATGTAAGCTCGCCAAACACGCCTAACCTCCGTGAGCTCCAAAATAAAGGAGAATTAAAAAAGATACTGAGTGTTCTTATCTCCATCAGAGAAAAACAAGACAAATGGAAACCGCTATATCTTAAAATTGCTCCAGACCTTACATTTACTCAACTGGATGAGATAATAGAGCTGCAAAGCGAGATCGCTTTTGAGGGACTGGTAGCTACCAATACAAGTATAGACCGAAGTCTGCTCAAGCGTAGCAATAAAAGAATAGTACAAGAATTAGGTGCGGGTGGCATAAGCGGAGCTCCTGTTTTGGAGGTTTCCAATTCCTTTGTAAGGCATATACGCTCTAAGTCAGGTATGACTATTATAGGTGTAGGAGGAATAGAAGATGCAGTAAGCGGAAAATCTAAATTTGATGCCGGTGCGAATCTTATTGAAATCTACTCCGGTTTTGTGTATTCAGGACCCGGATTGGTAAAAGAGTTGGGTATGCTGTAATACTACTTCCCTTCTTCTTTTGCCTCGTCTCCTTTTTTCCGCTGACGCTCGGTGATTCCAGTATATCTTCGCGGATACTTTTCAATGTCTGCTAACAATGCTTTTAGTTTTACGACTGTCCCATCTAATTTAGTGTAGAGTTCTTTATCATTGACGAGCATACCTAGCGTGCCCTCTTTACCATTGATAGCAGAGGTTGTTTTTTCTAGTTCTCCTGCCAGGCTTTTCACTTGTATGGCCAATGCTTCAAATTCTATAGCACTTAACTCTTTGCTTGTGGAATCTATATCATTCAGTATCCGATCTATCTTTGGGCTCAGACCATTTAAGCCCTCCGTTGTAGACTGCACATTGTCAAGTATAGCAGATATCTGTACATCCTTGCCGTTGAGCAAGTTATTTAGCTTATCTGCAGTCTCTTTGAACGAACGTAATGCTAGTGAAGCATCTTTGAGTGTAGACTCTAAATCAGCACCAGCTATAGCTGTATCTATATTCCCCAGAACAGAACTCACACTCTTGGTGAGTGGCTCTAGGACACCACTCACAGCTTGAGCTATTCCTTGATCCTGTTCTGCAATAAAAAAATCGCCATCTACCGCTAATTCTGCTGCATCTCCGAAGATAATTTCTACGGCTTTACTTCCTATCATGTCGTTATTCACAATTTTCATAATGGAATTTCTTGGTATTTCTATCTCCTCAGACACGTATATACCAACAGTAAGTTCGAGTGTCGCAGTATTCATATTCACACTACTTACACTACCAACTTTGTACCCATTAATAAGGACAGGATTGGACTTGAAAAGACCCTCTATTTTCTCATATTTACCAAAATATTCATTGGTATTTGAAAACAAATCTTCTCCGCGCATAAAATTATATCCTATAACGAGCACAGTAATAGCAAATGCTGCTAAGATGCCTACTTTACTTTCTTTTGAAATTGCCATTCTCTTTTCTCTTTATTTAAAATCATTAA
Organism: uncultured Bacteroidota bacterium; assembly: GCA_913054375.1. Lineage (GTDB taxonomy): Bacteria > Bacteroidota > Bacteroidia > NS11-12g > UBA9320 > UBA9320. The sequence continues at coordinate 13,676 of CAJXIQ010000022.1, read as the reverse complement.
ACTTGTTTATCTTGGTTAACTCAAGATTTTTTTATGCTTGCATTGCGTCAAATATATTGCTTACAAACTCATTTTCAACTGTTTCACGTGCCAAATACTGCTCCCCTACCAAATTTAGGTACAATACCTAAAGCTACATGTTTTCTTGAATGACCCAAGGCTGTCATACTCTTACTCCACACACCACTATCCAGTACCGTTTGCTTAATCGATGATGTAGTCCAATTCGAAGGATACATGGTTCTTACTATCGAAATAGAGGCTAGTATCATCAAGAATATGCTTTTAGACGTACTCTTTGTAGGATATATGTTGTTCATTTGCACTGCTAAACGAGATACACATCTCTCGACACTCATTCAGTGAGCAAGTGTAGCTATACATACCGTCAAAGTACTAATTCCCAGTTGATTTTGTATCAACGCGTAGTGTTGTTTTGTGCTTTATTCTGTACACCATTTTGGGCAATTTCTCAAACGGTGATTTCTAAAGATAGTGCGCGTGTCGCAACTATCGCTACGGACTCTCTATCAGAAACAGCTGCAAGCGATAGTATACGTAACCCACTACCCACGGACAGCATAGCTTTTGATATTGCGAACCATACATCTGACTTAGAGGATAATGTAGAGTACGAAGCAGATGACTCAATTATACTTGATCTGCCAAATAAGAAAGCCTACCTATACGGTAACGCTAAAATTTTTTACCAAGACATAAAGCTGAATGCCGAGTACATCGTCATAAATTTTGACAGCAAAGATGTATTTGCTACCGGTGTCACCAATGATACCACCAAAATGTACATAGGTAGACCAGCCTTTGAGGATGCGGGCAAGGTATACGAAGCAGATACCATGCGGTACAACTTTGAAAGCAAGAAAGGAATCAGCTATGGTGTGCTAACCTCAGAAAAAGATGGTTTCATTCACGGTGAGCGTATACTGCGAGATAGTCAAGAAAACATCTATGTAAAAAATGCTCGGTTTACTACGTGTAATCTTCCAGACCCGCACTTTTACATCAGTGCCGACAAAATAAAGGTTGTTCCCCGTAAGCAGATAATCACAGGTCCAGCCAACTTAGTAATAGCTGAAATAAATACACCTCTTGTTGTTCCCTTTGGGTTTTTTCCTATACCAGAAAAAAGAAAACACGGTATCATATTCCCTAACTTTGGAGAGTCGCAAGAGCAAGGTTTTAATGTACGAGGACTAGGCTATTACATTCCTTTAAACCCGTATTTTGATGTGCAGTTGGGTGCAGATATATACTCGAGAGGTAGCTGGGCAGCAACTCTACGGTCCAACTACTACCGCAAGTACCGCTACAGAGGAAACCTATCTTTTCGATATTCCAATTTTAAATTTGGTGAGCCAGAAAGCCCTACTTACAGAGTACAGTCAGACTATAACCTGCAGTGGACTTTTACACGAGACAGTAAGGCAAAACCAGGTACTTCTTTTGGCGCCAATGTGCGTTTTGTCACACGTAGTTTCCTCAAAAATAACACGACCAATTATGATGATTTGATAAGTACCAATTCTAATTCATCGGTAAATTGGAGCCGCGGTTTTTTTAACAGAAAACTAAATGTAAGTGTGGTCAGTAATATGAACCAGAATCTCACCACAGGAGAACTTACCATGACATTACCCCAAATGACTGCCAATATGAGTCGTCAGATACCTTTTAAAAATTTCAAGAGTAAAAATGCAACGGCAAAGAGTTTTTTAAATAATCTGGGTATCTCCTATCAGAGTACATTTAAGAACGAGCTAAAAACGGTAGATAGCGTACTTATATCTGGCGTAGGCGAGATATTTGGTAGACCTACACTAAGCACGCCTTCCAATCTGGGTGATGATTTTCGTAGTGGGATAAGCCATAGCATCCCCATTTCGACCTCCTTTAAAGCGATGAAATGGATTACGGTATCTCCAAGCTTTAGTTTCAATGAGTTTTGGAATTTTCAAACCACGAGCAAAGCGTATGACGACAACCTAGATACACTTCTTACACAACAAGTAGGCGGTTTTGAGCGTGCGTATAGTTACCGCACTAGTATTGGAATTAGTGCTATTCTATATGGCATCAAAACCTTCAAAAAAGAGAAGCAAATACAAGCAATACGTCATGTAATGCGTCCCAACATTAGTGCTGTTTTTAACCCAGATTTCAGTACTGGCCAAGCCAGTGGTAATCGAACGTTGAATTATCTGAACGACACTTTGGGAGCTGAAACTCTAGATTATAATATCTTTGAACGTAGCGTGATCGGAAGACCAACCCTTGGCAAGCAAGCATCACTCAATTTTGGTTTGGGTAATAACCTAGAGATCAAAATACTTTCTGCCAAAGACACCACCAATGGCGGTGTAAAAAAGATTAAAATCATAGAAAATCTCAATATCTCGAGTGGGTATAATTTTCAAGCAGACTCCTTTAATCTAGCGACCTTCCGTATTAGTGGGAATACTACCATTCTCAGTAAGGTTAGAATGACCTTCGGTTCTACCTTTGATCCGTACACGTATGTACTTGATAGCTCAGGTACCCGTGAATCGCGTCGAAAGACCTATGCAATTAATGAAATGACACAATTGGGCAATTTTGTGGGGAGCTACTTGTCTATATCTACCAATCTCAACCCGGAAGCATTTAAGCGAAAAGAAGCTGATAATGTAGATGACCAGGAGCTGGAATTTATAAATAACAATAGACAAAATTATGTGGACTTCAATTTACCCTGGAGTTTAAATCTAAATTACAATTTTAGAGCAGGACGAGCTGTATTAATCGAAAATAAGATTACACAGAGCATCACTTTCAATGGCGACATAAAACTCACCCAAAACTGGAAAATAGGTGTCAACAGCGGATACAATATTACCAACAAGGAAATCTCTATTACGAGTATTAACCTGTTTCGTGACCTGCACTGCTGGCAGATGAATTTTGAGTGGTTTCCTATTGGTCGTCAGATGTTTAGCTTTGGTATTAATGTGAAAAGCAGCACACTCCAAGACCTAAAACTTAACCGACGAAGAAGTTGGTTTGACTTTTAAACATTTACCCTCTTGAAAAAGCTCATCCCATACTCTGGAGATACCAGCAGCATCCCTCTCCCCGCGTATCTCAACGATCCATTTACTGTAACCCACCCAAAACACCCGCTTGTGACTATGGCCATAAACCAACTGCAGGAGCACCTCTGCACACAGCTTGAGTGGCATCACAATTTTGGTTTAGGCAACGCAAATGAGCAAGCCAACCTGAAACCCATTGGAAAAATGTTTGGCATACTGGTAGTACAAACTGAAAATGGAACACTTGGATTTTTGGCAGGGTTTAGTGGCAAATTAGCTGGAGCCAATCACCACTCCTACTTTGTGCCACCTGTGTATGATAGTCTGACAGAAAAAGGCTTTCTAAATCTAGGAATGCACCAGCTGAAAGTCATAAATGACCAGGTACGTGAACTCAAACTAGCCGGCTGCAAAACTACTGGCAAACTCCTAGCGCTAAAGCAAGAACGAAAGGCCCTATCCCAATCGCTACAGCACCAACTCTTTGAGTCCTACAGGTTTTTGAATACCAAAGGACAAACCAAAAATCCGTATGAGATATTCGGAAAGACACCGCCCGCGGGAGCAGGAGAATGTGCCGCTCCCAAACTCTTGCACTACGCCTACCAACAGAACCTAACGCCATTGGCTATAGTAGAATTCTGGTGGGGCGCACCACCCACAGCGGATGCAGCCTCCCGCTCCCATGGTCATTTCTACCCCGCCTGCGAACATAAATGTCGCGGTATTTTAGGATGGATGTTGCATTAAATAGTAGCGGTTTGATTGGTTTGACTGATTTGACTGATTTGACAGTAAAATATACGTTCAGACGATTATAGACAAGCATGCATTTACCTCATTCATTTTTAAGCTAAATTTGCTTAAATTATGTTTAGAAGAAAACACATCCAAACTCCGAGCTCATAACACCTAAACTAGAGCTATAACCCAGAGAAACACCCATAAACAAATGCAACCCTACCAAGCCACTAAATACTCACCTGTAGAAGAACGATTTAATATATGGTCCCACGCAGTGGGCTTTATGGGAAGTGTTTTGGGTACAGTTCTCCTACTTCTAAAAACACTGGGTACGAGCAATCCTAGATATGCTGTAAGTGCAGCAGTTTACGGCGCTTCACTGCTTATACTCTACGCCGCCTCTACCCTATACCATAATGCTACACAACCCAAACTACGCAACTGGCTTAATATTTTTGATCATGCGGCTATCTATGTACTCATAGCTGGAACGTATACGCCTTTCTGTCTCGTTACCTTATCTGGTCAAACAGGGTTGATTCTACTAGCATGCGTCTGGACCTTTGCTTTGGTTGGTATTATTCTTAAGCTATTTTTTACCGGCAGGTATGATACGCTGAGTACACTGATGTACGTATTTATGGGTTGGATGGTGATTTTCGCTATAAAACCATTGCTGGCTAATCTGCCTACAGAAGGACTATACTGGCTCTTTGCAGGCGGTATATCTTATATGGTTGGCGCAGTGTTTTATAGTATCCCGCAGTATATAAAATACAATCATGCTGCCTTTCATATCTTTGTGCTAGTGGGGAGTTGGTGCCATTTTATGTCAATATATTTTTGGGTATTCTCATTCCAACATTAGCCTCACACCACCAACGGATAACAAGTGTATATCAACGCCAAACCAATAGATTCCTGATCCATTTATTGGATTCATGTATCTTTGTAGTACTGAGGACGATATTCTAAGCGTTATACCTCTTAAATAAATTAACAGTATGAAGAACACCAACAGACTTCTTCTTGAAGAGCGCACCAGAGCTCAAGAGAGTACAGGAGCTATACATAAAATTTTTGTGACGATGCGTCACCTTTTTAATAGGGGTTTTTACAAGCCAATGGGCGTTAGTGGCGATGCACTGCGTGAGGCACTACTAACCCTACGACCAGAGATATACGGCAGCATAGGGCAAGACAAAGTAGAACTTGCTGGTCTACTCTACGTTATAGATCGCCTACCGATAGGCATAGAAGAGTGCAGATATATCAACCTAACAAGTGACGAGGGATACAAAGACTCACACTTTGAGGCGATAATACCGCCCAAAAGACGCAGAAACTGTTACCGCATAGACAATGAGCAGATGAATATAGAAATCACCCGAGGGCGCTCGGAAATCTATGATATTCTTACCCACTTGACTTTCTTATTCATAGAAAGTCACAAGTTAATGAGGCGGGTACTCATAAATGAGAAAGGCGACGTGAACCGTGACTGGCAAAAATTAGAATCTGCTGTAATGCAGAAAAAACGGCTAACCAAAGATGAGTGCGAGATTGCTCTATTTCATACAGCAAGTATTTTGGGGCGTACATTTAAAGAAACTACGGATGTATATTCCAAATTTGCGAGCACTGATAACCCAGAGCGATTTCTGCATATTATTTATTGGCTGGGCAAAAAGGCCATGGAGGGTAAGCTAAATAACAACAAGAGAACCATTACCTTTAGTTCTGTACTTCGCGAGCGGCTAGGTCAGCACATACACGGAGAACTTTGGGCAGATACGATAAAAAACGCCTTGTATACTCGTAACTTATTGCAACGTCCAATCCATATCATAAGCGCGAATATGCATAGTGTGCTCAACACGTTATATGCACCTACCATACTCAAAAGCAAGCTGAAGGACCACGATAAATTTGCCATTTTCGAAGAATTAAGTGAAAATGAGAAGCACAGAAGTACAGTAAAAAAAGGGGCAAGCAAAGAAGGATTGATCTACATAAAAGATGAAAGCGGTACAAATATTAATGTACAGATTCTGGATACGGCTTTGTATACTTCTGGAGAATATGCTCACAAACTAAAAAATACGAACCCAGCGGACAAACCGGTAATTATCGTGATGGACTATGCCTTCGGTGAGCAAGCCTATGAAACCATGGATGAGTTGCTAAAACCATACAAACCAGACACAGAAACATCTAATTATCTCAACGTAAAGTCCATTTCTATAATGGGAAAAGCGGGCATCCTTACGGGAGGAAAGGGAGATATTATGATTCCGTCTGCCCATATTTTTGAAGGAACTGCAGATAATTACCCATTTACTAACGGGCTCAAGAAAGAGGATTTTGAAGGAAACGAAATTGGTGTATATGATGGAGCTATGATATCTGTGCTAGGTACATCGCTACAAAATAAGGATTTGCTGCGTTACTTCCACCGCAGTACGTGGGGTGTAGTAGGGCTAGAAATGGAAGGTGCACACTACCAAAAAGCCATACAAGCACACACTCAAATACGAAAAAGCATAAGCCCAGATGTAGTTGTAAATTACGCATACTACGCCTCTGATAATCCGCTAGAAACAGGTAGTACACTTGCAAGCGGTGGGCTGGGTACTACAGGAGTAAAACCCACCTACCTTATTACGGAGAAAATTTTGGATCAAGTATTTGGTTAACTATTCCGTAAACGTAAATGCTTAGATTAACGTTTAATGCCGGCAAAAAATACGTTTTACAACTAATATCGTAGTCATTATATACGGCTCTGATACGTATACAATTCAAAGTAACGCCCTTTTGCATCGAGTAATTCTTGGTGTTTTCCACTTTCAGCAATGCTCCCCTCTTCTATTACTAGAATTTGGTCTGCCTGCTGTATGGTGCTGAGCCTGTGTGCTATCACAAACGTTGTCCTATCTTTCATCAGCATATTTAGACTTTTTTGTATGAAACTCTCGCTCTCCGTATCTAAGTTGGACGTAGCTTCATCCAGGATAATCACCTTAGGATTCGCTAATAGAGCCCGTGCTATGGATATCCGCTGGCGTTGGCCTCCACTTAGTTTTACACCTCGTTCGCCTATCACTGTCTCTAGACCTTCGTCAAAACGGTCTGTGAACTCATTCACATAGGCCCCTTTTACAGCTTCCAACAATTGTGCCTCCGTTGCATCTGGTCTTGGAAATAGAATATTTTCTCTAATTGTTCCTTCGTACAGAAAATCGTCTTGTAATACAACTCCTAGATGCTCTCTGAAGCTACTTAAATTAACGTGAGCGAGATCTTGTCCATCTAGTGTTACTTTGCCTGATGATGGGTTAAGAAATGTAGCTGCAAGCCCTGCAATGGTAGATTTACCACTGCCACTACTCCCTACAAGGGCTGTAACACTTCCTGCATTGGCTTCAAACGATATATTATGCAATACTTCTTTTTCTTGTTCGTAGCTAAAACTCACCTCTTTGAAGTGAATATCTCCTTTTATCTTATTGAGCACGACACTACGTACTTCAGGATCGTCCTCTTCTACCATGTTCATGAGCTCCTGAGTACGGTCTAAGCCTGCCAATGCCTCTGTAAGCTGACTACCAATATTACTCATTTGCACGATAGGTGCTACCATAAACCCAAGGAACAATAGAAACGATATTAAATCTCCAGCAGTCATGGTTTCCATCATAATGAAGTAGCCACCCATTCCCATGATACCCACTGTTGCCATACCGAGCAGGAATGTACTCGAACTGGTCATTAAGGCCGTAGCAGTGAGACTCTTTTTTACATTTTGAAACAGTCTACCAACTCCTTCTTCAAAGGTTTTATTCTCTTGTGCTTCTGCATTGAACCCTTTTATCACACGCACACCATTGAGTGTTTCGGTTAGTCTACCTGTTACTTCTGCGTTTATCTTTCCTCTATCTCTGAAAATGGGTCGTATGTACCCAAATGCCTTTAGAGCAATAAAACCAAATAAGCCTACAGGAATAAAAACGAATAGCGTCATCATGGCATTTATTTTGAGTAGGAACACAAAAGCAACTACAGCTGTAATGGTACCTCCGATGAGTTGTACTAGCCCTGTACCTACCAAGTTTCTTACTCCTTCTACATCACTCATTACTCTACTTACCAATGCCCCACTTTTATTATTGTCAAAGAATGATATGGGTAGTGTGAGTAGCTTTTTTTGCACCTGTGTACGTAGCTGAGCTATGAGTAGTTGGGCTTCTACGCTAAGTAGTTTAGTAAGAATAAATGAAGTAGAAGCTTGCACAAGTATGGCTCCCGCGACAAAAAAAATCAGCGTCCAGAGGTCAGACGTATTTCCACTGGGTACTACTACGTCGAGCAGGTTCTTAGTTTCGTATGGCAATACTAGTCCTGCCAAACTGCGGAGAACGATAAACACCAAACCAATGCTCAACATCTTACGACGGGGCCATACATATTGTTTTAATGCCCACTTAAGAGACACTTTTTTCTTACTCATTATCTACAAGATGCTAAAAATGAGCCAAAGAAAAAGGGTGACGTAAAGGCAGAAAATGAAGTACGATTATGACTACATCTCTAGAGCCAAAAATGCTGCAGTGTATCCTTTCTTAGATTGTACAACATCTTCTGGCGTACCCGTTATAATCACCTCCCCACCGGCAAATCCACCTTCTGGTCCTATGTCTATGATGTGGTCCGCTACCTTCACAACGTCTAGGTTATGCTCAATAACAAGAACTGTATTGCCGAGATCTACAAGATTTTGCAGCACACCGAGCAGCACATTAATATCTTCAAAGTGGAGTCCAGTGGTGGGCTCATCGAGAATGTAAAAAGTCTGTCCTGTGCTTATTTTACCAAGCTCACTCGCCAATTTTACCCGTTGTGCTTCTCCTCCTGAAATTGTTGTACTACTCTGTCCTAGGGTGATATACCCAAGTCCTACATCATTAAGCGCTTTTATTTTTCTGAATATGCTAGGTACAGCCTCAAAAAATTCTACGGCCTCTTCTACCGTCATGTTAAGCACATCACTGATACTTTTATTCTTATAACGAATTTCTAAGGTCTCCCTATTGTACCTTTTACCGGAGCATGTTTCGCATTCTACCAGTACATCCGGCAAGAAATTCATTTCTATGACTTTCTTACCGCCACCTTTGCAGGTCTCGCATCTACCTCCTTTTACATTGAAACTAAAACGCCCTGGCTTATAGCCACGGATCTTACTCTCTCCTATTTCTGCATATAGGTTTCTAATATCTGAGAAAAAACCTACATAGGTAGCAGGATTACTCCGCGGTGTCCTACCTATAGGTGATTGGTCTATGGTAATGACTTTATCCAAGTGCTCGAGGCCTTTTATTTGTTTATAAGCAAGTGGTTTCTTCTTGCTGTTATACACGTATTCAGATAAAATAGGATGTAGCGTTTCATTGATCAAAGAGCTTTTACCACTCCCGCTTACTCCTGTGACTGCGACAAACTTGCCAAGTGGAAAATCAACCGATATATTTTTTAGGTTATTACCGTTACAACCCGTTAAGGTTAGTTTTTTACCTGATCCTTTGCGGCGTTTTTTGGGTACCTCTATCTGCCGCTGGCCTCCAAGGTAATCACTGGTGACCGTGCTGTTGTCTTTTATGTCTTCCCACTTACCTGCTGCCACTATCTCACCGCCATTCTTTCCAGCTCTGGGACCTATATCTACAACGTAGTCACTCTCCACTATCATATCACGATCGTGTTCTACTACGATTACCGAGTTACCAATATCTCGAAGTTCTTTTAACGAGTTTATGAGTCGTTGGTTGTCTCTTTGATGCAGTCCTATACTTGGCTCGTCTAAGATATAAAGCACCTCTTCTAACTGTGAACCAATTTGTGTAGCAAGACGTATACGTTGCGCCTCTCCACCACTCAATGTTTTCGCAGAGTTATTTAATGATAAATATGACAACCCTACATCTACCAGGAATTTTACACGTTCGCGTATTTCTTTTAATATCTCTGTAGCTATGAGAAGTTGCCGATCGGATAGTTCACTTTCGGCATCTTGCAGCCATTCTGACAACTGGCCAATGCTCATATTGCCAAGATCTGCTATACTTAGGTCGCCCACTTTATATGAAAGAGCTTCTTTATTCAGCCTCCCGCCCTGGCATGTCTTGCACGGAATTACCGTCATAAACTCGTCTGCCCAGCGGCTTAGCGTTCCAAAGCTTTTTTCGTGGTAGGCTTCCATTAGTGAGGGCACAAGTCCTTTCCACTTGGTTTCATAGGTTTGCTTGTAACCACTACTGCCTTTATACTCTACTTCAAACTTATCCTCACTCCCGTGTAAAATGATTTCCAAAACATCTTTGGATATATCTTCTATGGGTTTAGACAAGCTAAATTTGAGCGTTTTACTCATGGCTTTTAACTGTGTAAACGTCCAGTTGTCTTTTATGTCACCAATAGGTGCCAATCCTCCTTTGTTTATACTTAACTTGGTATTGGGTATGAGGTCTTCTACAAATATGTCTGATGATGTTCCGAGGCCATCACACGTTGCACAAGCGCCATACGGGGAGTTGAACGAAAATAAGTTAGGTTGAGGCTCATTATACGACAGACCCGTCTCCACGTCCATGAGGTACTTGCTGAAATGAGTAAGCTCTTTGGTGTCCGGATTTAGAATACTCACAACTCCCTTACCCATCTTAATGGCAGACCGCACAGAATCTGTAACGCGTAAGCTACCTGCGTCCTCTGGTGATATACGATCTATTACAAGGTCGATGTCATGTATCTTGTAGCGATCTAGCTGCATACCTGGCTCTATGTCGATGAGTTCAGAATCTACCCATACTTTAGTATATCCACGCTTACGGTATTGCTCAAAAAGTTCCCTATAGTGGCCTTTTCGGCCTTTTACTAGAGGTGCCAGTATCATCATTTTGTGGAGACTGAATTTCTTATTCACTGAGTCTATAATTTCCTGCTCAGTATAGCTTTTCATCTTATTACCACTCAAGTAGGAATATGCATCTCCCGCTCTGGCAAAAAGTAAACGTAGGAAATCATATACTTCTGTGATGGTACCAACCGTACTTCGCGGATTTTTACTGACTGTTTTTTGCTCTATGGCTATCACCGGGCTTAAGCCCTCAATCTTGTCTACATCCGGTCGTTTCATATCACCAACAAATTGGCGGGCATACGCCGAGAATGTATCCATATACCTTCTTTGGCCTTCTGCAAAAATGGTGTCAAACGCTAAGCTTGACTTACCACTACCACTCAAACCAGTGAATACCACCAACTTATGTCTGGGTATCTCTAGGTCTATATTCTTTAGGTTATGCTCTCTGGCACCAACTATTTTTATGGAATCTTGCTCGTTGATAATTGAAATTGTAATAAGATGGCGAAGGTACTTAAATCAGTCGTAAGTAGACTACAAACCACACCTCTGTAAACACTATTTATACCAAAACTGTTTCGACAGAAACCATTGGATATAGAATAAAAATTTTAAAAAAAAACTAGACACCTCATATAGTTCATTCACACAACATAAATAATTGCTTCTAAGGTTTGAATATGATCTATCGTATTCAACTATTCCACACCGTTATTTTTTGAGTAATGCACCAAGCCAGTCAAACGCGAAACGTTTTTATTCTATTGCAGATGCATCGATTCTAATCCTATATGTTCCGTTGCCATGCCTACATGGTATCCTATTTACTCAAATTGTGTACTCAAATACAGCATTTCTTTTATTTACAAGATTGCACTTTAGACGTTTAATTGATCATTAAGTAACGGATTATTATGATTTATTTTGCAAAACAGTTGAACACAGTGAAAAACAAATATTCCGATCTAATCGATCAAACTTTCCAATTTCCTACTGAGGAGTTTGACATAACCACAAGTGGAGAACTACAGTATAGAGATATACCAATGATGGACCTCATTCATAAATTTGGATCTCCGCTCCGATTCAGCTATTTACCGAAGATATCCGAGAATATACAAAAGGTTAAAACCTGGTTTTCTGATGCCTTTTCAAAGCATAATTATGCAGGCAAATACCACTATTGCTATTGTACTAAAAGTTCACATTTTAAATATGTCCTGGATGAGGCCCTAAAAAATGATGTGCACATTGAGACCTCTTCTGCCTTTGACTTAGACATTATCAAGTCGCTTCATGCGAGTGGCAAGTTAGATAAGCAACGCTTTATCATTTGCAATGGATATAAAACAGAAGCGTACGTTAAGAATATTTTAGAATTGATTGAACTTGGTTTTGAAAACGTACATATCATCTTGGACAGTACAGAGGAAATAGATCAATTTACTAGTAGGACAGTAAAAAATATAAACGTAGGCATACGCATTGCTTCCGAGGAAGAACCTAAATTTGAGTTTTGGACAAGCCGACTTGGCATAGGCTACACGTTTATCGTTCCATTCTATGAAGAAAAAATAAAGCCATTGCCCAATGTAAAGCTAACCATGCTTCATTTTTTTATTAATACTGGAATAGCGGATACCTCTTACTATTGGAATGAACTCAACAAATGTCTCAATGTATACACAGCGCTTGCCGCTTGTACAACTCACCTAAAGCATCTCAATATAGGGGGAGGCTTCCCTATTAAGCGTAACCTTAGCCTCACCTACGACTACGCTTACATGGTAGATGAAATAGTACAACAGGTACAGTCTAAATGTGTAGATGCGGGTATTGACGAACCAAATTTGTTCACAGAGTTTGGCAGTTATACGGTAGGTGAGAGCGGCGGGACTGTCTATAAGGTTTTGGCGCAAAAAAAGCAGAATGACAGAGAACGTTGGAATATGATAGACAGCTCATTTATGACCACATTACCTGATTCTTGGGCGATAAATGAGCGATTTATACTCTTGCCACTTAATCGATGGAACCACGAATACGAGCGAGTTTTGCTTGGCGGTCTAACGTGCGATAGCGATGATTACTACAATAGTGAACAACACGTGAATGCTATTTATCTGCCTAAGTTTGATAGTGAAGCTCCTCTTTATCTTGGATTTTTTAATACAGGGGCATACCAAGAGAGTTTGAGTGGCAGCGGCGGGATAAAACATTGTCTCATACCAGAGCCAAAGAAAGTAATCATTGATAGAGATCAGAACGGTGAACTAACGTACACTTTATGGTCAGATGAGCAATCATCAGAAAGTATGCTCACTATTTTAGGATACTAAATTAATCTAGAAATAACCTGCAAAACACCAATGAATAAAACAATCTCAACTTTTATTGATAACCATTTCCTTCATTTTAATGCTGCAACTTTAGTAGATGCTGCAGATGAGTATACCAACCAGCTAGCCAAAGGCAATAAGATGATGGTCACCCTAGCGGGTGCAATGAGTACGGCAGAAATCGGGAAGATATTGGCCCAGATGATCCGTGAAGATAAGATACACATCATAAGCTGCACGGGAGCTAATTTGGAAGAAGATGTAATGAACTTAGTCGCACATGATCACTACGAACGCATACCCAACTATCGAGATCTGACTCCGGAGCAAGAGCAAGAATTACTGGATAGGAATTTGAATAGAGTTACTGATACCTGTATTCCAGAGGAAGAGGCTTTCAGAAGAATACAAGGAAACATAGAAGGGTTTTGGAAAGATGCAGAGGCAAAAGACCAACGCTACCTGCCACACGAGTACATCTATCAAATGCTATTAGACGGATGCTTAGAAGAGCATTATCAAATTGACCCTAAAGACTCTTGGATGCTGGCTGCGGCTGAAAAAAACCTACCTATGGTAGTT
>CAJXIQ010000021.1 GCA_913054375.1 uncultured Bacteroidota bacterium | reverse complement strand
CAAACTAGCGGGGAGCATGTAACGTGACGCCACAAAGTAGAGTTTTGATTTACCTATGAATGGCTTTAACAATTCTGCATTTATTTCATTTTTGAGTACATAGTTTTTGAATTCTTTGAATGAGTCAATACCTGATACGTCAAAACCGCTATTTGATAGGGCTTTTAATGCAGCATCCATATCTACCCACATGGGAGATATGATGCCCAATGTGCTGAAAAGGGAGGGTATAAAGTAGCAAAGTAGTAGTGCTGGGATGATCTTATAAAACTTCGAGAACTTTGGGATTTCACTCGATTTGAAAATAAGGGAAAGTATGAGGATGAGGATGCCGAAAACAACGGCATCATTAGTTATTAAGGGAATGTCTGATACTACTTCTTCCATATTATTACGTTATTTTTTAACGAAAATAATTATTTGAACAAGCTATTGTGTCTTTTTTTGCCTTATCTGACCTGTTTTGGGGCTAAATCTGATGTCTACCATGTCTTATAACGAGGGCGCCTGTTTTTTCTGTTTCTAAAACTTCTATCTAAGGGTATGTGCAGTTTTAATCCCACTAAAAAGTAATTATCGTTATTTTCACTATTGCCTCTTATGCTACCTGGTTTGCCGATTACAACTCCATCAACAGGCTCAACAACAGAAGGATTTGAGAAATAGGCGGCTAGTTTTCCACTGGTCTCGTTTATTAGTGCTGCATCATAATATTCTCCGGAAACATCATCAATATAGTCTGTGAATGTTTTTCGTAGAGAGAGATCCAATGCGAGTATCATTCTATTTTTGAGGTAGAATTTTTTTCCGAAACCAAATGGGATGACAAAGCTAAAGTAGTCATATGGTGATAGGTTAGGGTCTGCAAATTGCCCTTGTGTACCCAATGGTCTCAGGCTGTGCCACTCACCGTTAAACTCGTTCATTGGTTTGTAGGAAAAAAATCCCAAACCAACATTAGCATAAAATCCGCTCAAGGAGTATCGTGTTACAATAGAGTGCGGGACAGTATATTCCATCTTTATTGCAGTTTCTATAACGTCTGTTCGCACTTTTAATTTACGGTATTTTCTGTCCCAGTTTGTTTCGGCATCGTCTGCGGCTAGGCGGGTGTAGAATGTCTCCAAACCAAAAGAAAGTCCTTTTGGAAGATTGTATTGTATGCCAGACCCAATGGCATATCGCGTCTGCCCAAAGTCAGTGTCACTGTGGTTATTAGAACCATAAGAATCCCGGCCTCCCAAATCACTTAAAAAAGTAGAGGAAGATAACAAAATATGTGTTGACCAATATGGACGAGAGTTTATACCTCTTTGTGAAAAACTAGCAGTGGATAATAAGAGAAATATAGAAAAGAGGATTGATTTGCAAACATTAGCGTTAAAGGGATACACATATTCAGACTTTGTCATCAAACGAAAATAGGATAGGGGTATTCAATTTTGAATTTGCCACGTGTAATATTATTGTCATTGTTTGAGAAGCGTAGTTTCTAGGTTTAATTTTGACATATCATCACACTAACTTCACGCGGTCTTCTTCATTCCTTCCAACCCAAAATTACTTACCTCCATTCTAAATTGCAATTGTTGTGAACTTAAATTTAACATAGAAGTTTTAGCATCAGGTAAAATTTAAATTTGCAGCACATTTATTAAAATACAAGATGTACAAAGAACATTTTTCGGATCGCCACAATAGTATTTCACCTGTAGAAGAGCAGGAAATGCTTCAAATGCTGGGCTACACTAGTATAGAGCAGCTTATTTCTCAAACTATCCCCGATGAGATACGTCTTGAAAAAGAACTAGACTTGGATAGTGCTCTTACAGAAGTAGAACTGCTCGAAAAGCTTAAAAAAATAGGGGATAAAAATGTAGTTGCAAAAAGTTACATCGGTATGGGCTACTACGGTACACATACTCCTAAGGTTGTTCTTAGGAATATACTAGAAAACCCAGGGTGGTATACCCAGTATACACCTTATCAAGCTGAAATAGCTCAAGGTAGACTAGAAGCTCTATTGAATTTTCAAACGATGATTTGTGACCTCACGGGAATGGAGCTTGCTAATGCATCTTTGCTAGACGAGGCGACAGCTGCTGCGGAGGCTATGGCCATGCTGTATTCTGCAAAGAAAAAAGGTGTTGGAAACAAAATATTTCTCTCGGATAAGGCTTTCCCACAGACGATAGATGTCATAAAGACTCGAGCTGAACCGCTTGGCATAGAAGTGGTCATAGGAAACCCCTATGAAGTGGAGTTTAGTACTGCGTATTTTGCCCTTTTTGTCCAGTACCCAAACGGCGAGGGTTCTGTTGAAGACTATGCTGCACTTACCGCACAAGCATTAGAACACGGTGTAAAAACAATTGTAGCTGCAGATATACTTGCTCTCACTTTACTAAAAGCTCCAGGCGAGTGGGGAGCAGAAGTAGTCGTAGGAAGCACACAGCGATTTGGAATACCAATGGGTAACGGAGGTCCACATGCTGCATACTACGCAACAAAAGAAGAGCATAAACGTAGATTGCCAGGTAGAATAATTGGAGTATCCCAAGACGGGGCTGGAAATTACGCACTCAGAATGGCGTTGCAAACCAGAGAGCAACATATAAAAAGAGACAAAGCAACAAGTAATATTTGTACTGCGCAGGCACTACTTGCTATCATGGCAGGTATGTATGCTGCATATCATGGTCCTGTGCGGCTTAAGCGTATTGCTGAAAAGGTAAATAACCTCACAAGCATTCTAGCGAATAACCTAATTGAGCTAGGGTATGATCTAAAAAACAACAGTGCATTTGATACGCTATCTATTGTCGCCAATAGCAATATACAAGCGAAAGTAAGAGGAGAGTTAGAAGCAAATAACATAAATGTGCGGTATGCAGATGGATACATTGGAATATCATTGGATGAGACCACAGAACTAGATGATGTTAAATTGCTGGTCAGTAGACTAAGGACAGCGAATAAGTCTGCTGCTGATTTTACGGATAAAATTACTGTGATGTGGGATAGTGCCTTGGATAGAAATACAGCGTATCTTACGCACCCTGTATTTAATTCATACCACACAGAGCACGAGATGCTACGTTACCTCAAATCATTAGAGAATAAAGACTTGTCTTTGGCGCACAGCATGATAGCTCTGGGTAGCTGTACTATGAAATTGAATGCTACCTCAGAGATGATACCTGTTACATGGGAGTCATTTAGTAACATCCATCCTTTTGCACCAAAGCATCAATTGGCTGGTTACACGCAGATGCTTCATGAGTTGGAGAGGGATTTATCTGAAATTACCGGATTTTATAAAGTGAGTTTACAGCCAAATGCTGGAGCTCAAGGGGAATATGCGGGATTAATGACCATTCGCCAATATTTTATGGATATCAACCAAGAATATAGAAATATTGTCATTATACCGGATTCGGCACATGGAACTAACCCAGCTAGTGCCGTCATGGCAGGAATGAAAGTCGTTGTGGTCAAATGCCACACAAATGGGTATATAGATCTTGGTGACTTGAGAGAAAAAGTCGAAGTAAACAAGGAACACCTTGCTGCGATAATGGTAACTTACCCAAGTACAACGGGTGTATATGAAGAGACCATTAAAGAAATAACTTCGCTAATACATGAGAATGGAGGTCAGGTATACATGGACGGAGCTAATATGAATGCACAAGTAGGGTATACTAACCCCGCTAACATAGGTGCAGACGTTTGTCACCTAAATTTGCACAAGACATTCTGTATACCACACGGTGGAGGTGGTCCAGGAATGGGTCCCATCGGTGTGGCCGAGCACTTGGCGCCTTACCTACCAAAACACAGTGTAGTAGCTGGTGTAAGTTCAGAGAAAGGCATGAAAGCCGTGAGTGCGGCACCATTTGGTAGTGCAAGCATCTTGCTCATAAGCTACGCGTACATTAAGATGATGGGTAGAGAAGGGTTAAAGAGAGCTACAGCATTAGCTATATTGAATGCCAATTACATGAAACATAGGCTAGCAGAGGGTTACGAAGTGCTCTATACTGGGCAGAATGGAACGGTAGCTCATGAAATGATTGTAGATCCAAGACCACTCAAGTTGACCAGTGGTGTACTGGTGGAAGATATTGCCAAACGATTGATTGATTATGGATTTCACGCACCTACGGTAAGTTTTCCAATACCGGGGACTATGATGATAGAACCAACAGAGAGTGAAAATAAAGCTGAGTTGGATAGGTTTTGCGATGCATTACTAGCAATACGTAAAGAAATAGCCGAAATTGAAAACGGAACTGCAGACCGAGAGGATAATGTACTTAAAAACGCTCCTCATACGGCTGCATCCGTTATTACGGGCAAGTGGGATAGACCTTATTCACGAGAAAAAGCGGTTTACCCAGCACCGCATGTGTTGATCAATAAGTTTTGGCCAAGCGTAGGAAGAGTGGATAATACGTACGGAGACAGAAATTTGGTATGTAGCTGTTTGCCTCTTTCTGCTTATGCGGAGGCTTCTTCATAAAAAGAAGCTATATACAGATAGCGTGATTCGTTTACTTAAAAAATGTCTATTTTAGCACCTAAACTATGACGTTGTCTTTAATAATAGGCTTAATTTTGTTTGGTGTATTGCTAGTAATGGTAGAAGTATTTATCACACCCGGTTTTATAGTAGGGGTATTGGGTACTCTGTTTCTGGTAGTAGGTATAGCCTACACATACAAAGAATATGGTGGTGTTGTAGGTAATGGTACACTAGCTGCTACTGCAGTGTTTTTAGTAACAACCCTTGTTCTGGCGTTTAGAAATGGAGCGTGGAACAGGTTTGCTAATACAGGCGCAATAGAAGGCAAAGCAAACAATGTAGATCAGCTACGAATTAATATAGGAGACAGAGGGAAGTCCATCAGCGCACTTCGCCCTGCAGGTTCAGCCATTATCAATGATCAGCGCGTAGAAGTGCACGCAGAGGGTGTTTTTATTCTCGCCAATGAAGAGATAGAGGTCATTAAAAAAGTTCAAAATCGAATATTTATAAAGAAAATTAAAACTTAAAAAATTTAAATCACATGCCAACAATTTTAACGTTTATCATCGGAGGAGTCGTTTTACTCTTCGTCTTTCTATACTTTGTACCCGTAGGGCTTTGGGTTACCGCTCAAGTTTCTGGAGCTAGAGTAGGTATTGTGCAGCTGATTATTATGCGTATTCGTAAAGTGCCACCATCACTTATTGTGAATGCTCTTATTAATGCAAACAAGGCTGGTTTACCGGTTACGGCAAATGATCTTGAGACTCACTTTATGGCAGGAGGTAATGTAAATAATGTTGTTAAAGCACTTATATCGGCGGATAAGGCAAATATTCCGCTTGATTTTAATATGGCTGCCGCTATAGATCTTGCGGGTAGAGATGTGGCAGATGCCGTACAATTATCCGTAAATCCGCGTGTAATTAATACCCCTCCTGTAGCAGCAGTTGCAAAGGACGGAATACAGTTGATAGCAAAAGCACGTGTCACGGTGAGAGCAAATATCGCTCAATTGGTAGGAGGTGCTGGAGAAGATACAATACTTGCACGCGTAGGAGAAGGTATTGTAACTACCATTGGTTCTGCTACTAGTCACAAGGCAGTACTTGAAAATCCAGATATGATTTCTAAGACGGTACTCGCAAAAGGATTAGACGCGGGTACAGCATTTGAAATATTGTCTATTGATATAGCAGATATAGACATAGGTAAAAATATAGGGGCAGAATTGCAAACAGATCAAGCAGAGGCAGACCTCAAGGTAGCAAACGCAAAAGCCGAAGAGCGAAGAGCAATGGCTGTAGCAGAGGAGCAGGAAATGAAGGCCAAAGCGCAAGATGCCAGAGCTCTTGTAATACTGGCAGAAGCTGAAGTGCCAAAAGCAATGGCAGAGGCGTTTAGAAGTGGTAATATGGGTATCATGGACTACTACAAAATGAAAAACATAGAAGCTGATACAGGTATGAGAGAGAGTATCTCTAAGCCAGATAGAAAGAAAAAATAAGTTTTTTTTAGAGCCTTATATAAAGGGGATTTGCTGATGGCAAGTCCCCTTTTGTTTTAAAGTTGTGCTTGTATAGAGAATATCAAGTTTCTGCCGGGTGCCGTAATTCCAGAACTGTATGGTCTGTATCTTTTATCTAGTATATTCTCTGCAGCCACATTTAGGTTAATTTTGGGTGTAATAGGATACACATACCGCAAGTTAACTATGGCCCAGGCTGGTGAATACGGCAATCCATTTTTATCTTTTGCATAGAGGTGCTCATCTTCTTGTTCGCTCATCGTAAACTGGCTATTTTCAAATGCTTGATTATATGTAGAATAAGCTACCAGTTGTCCTTTGGAGAAGTTGCACCGGAGGCTTGTGCCTCCAAAATTAGGTGTTATATGGCGTACAGGTTCATCGTTACTCGCGCTGCTCTTTAGAATAGTGTATGAACTCATTAGACTAAGCATAGGACTTATCTGGTACTGCATGGATAACTGTGCTCCATATACAGCGGCATAGTTTTGATTTACTAATTTTTGTACCTTACTCATTTCTCCATCATACAAAATACTATCCAGCCCATTTAGTTGGCTTGAAGCTATCGTAAGGGCATCTGAAAGAAAGGTGTAAAATAGCGAGCTGCTAAATTTGATTTTATCGGCAAAAAAATATTCACCATTGATTTCAGCATTATAGGCATATTCAGGCTTTAATGAGGGGTTGGGCACTGTAACAAAACCAGGGTTGCTGTCAAATACTTTTGTTATATCATCAATGTTAGGAGACTTGAAAGCAGTAGAAAGTATAGTGCCAATGTTTCCATTTCTTATTTTTATGATATGAGAGACAGAGCCCGTAATTGCCATATTGGTGTTATCATAATGATCGACTGGTAGTTGATTGTAAGCGCTATCAAACCTGCCTCGGGTAGTTACTCTATTGTACCTTAGACCGCCTTCTGTGGTGTGTCTTATGTTCCATTTGTTAAGCAAATTGATATATGTGCCAATTGACCCCCATCGCGAACCATCTGGATATCGAGTACTTGTAGGGAGAGTTGTTCCCTTGGTGATGTCAAATATGGTTGCTGTACTCTTCAGCCCATTGTGTATATACTCCGCACCATAGCTGAGGTCTATTTTGCGTGTTAGCCGCTTTTGTATGTCTATATTGGTGCTAAGTGCGAGTAAATCCTCTGTTCGTTGTTTCAGAAGACGAGTGCCAAATCGTCTATCGTTTCTACTTTCTTGAAAAGATTGCTGGGCAAGTGTAATTTGGATGTTGTCGCTTAGTGGAGTTCTCTTCTTATTGGTATAGCTCACATTGTTCATGAGCCATTGTTGTGGTCCATAGTACCAATCTCCATTTTTCAGTCCAGTATCAGCTCTGAGGGTAAGACGATCGTACCTTGGGATGTTAGACGTATTGCTCCAATGTATGCCGTACCTTATTGTTTGATGTTTACTTAGCTTGAAGGCAAATTTTTGCATGAGATTTATCTGCCTATAGCCACTAAAGACTTGTTCATTGGGGTTTGGGTTAGTAAGAAGCGTGTCTCCTTCTACTTTGCGATAAACAACATAATCTGGTCGTAAGTATTCGTCTGGACCTTTTTTACCCATCTTTAGGTCCCCAAAATTAGAAAAACTGATACTTGTAAATGAAGAAAATCGTTTGGTGCCTATACCATAGTCAAAATGCCAAGTTCCTTCTCTACTAGCGGAACTAAACCTGATATTTACATTCCCGTTGTGGGCCAGAGTGTCTCTAAAAGGTGTTTGTTTAGTGTGAAAACTAAGAACGCCTCCTATGGCATCACTTCCATAGAACTGGCTGGCAGGTCCAAAAAGTACTTCGCTTGTTTCTATACCAAACGGGTCTATGTTCAATACATTTTGAACATTACCTGTTCTGAAAATCGCCGTATTCATCCTCACACCATCTACGACGAGTAAGATTCTATTTGTTGCAAATCCCCTAATAATAGGGCTTCCTCCGCCTTGTTGACTCTTTTGTACAAATACCTTTTGATTGATGTTAATCATATCTGCAGATGTTTGCGGTTGGAATAGGTCTATGTCGGTTCGTTGCAGTACGTCTACCGCAGCTACTATATCTGAGGTTATACGTTGCCCATATCGAGGGGTTATTACTATTGGGGTGAAACTCGTTGTTTTTTTAGTGAGGATAAAAGTGGTTCCGTTTGCGAATGATTTTCGGATAATTTTCTTGGTATGATAGTTGGCATGAATGAGTATCCAACTGTCGTTTTTTATTGACGCTGTGTCTACGTATAGGACACCCGCATCATCCGATATCCCAAGGTAGTTACTATTCTCAAAAAGTTGAACACCTGCAATGGGTTGTAAAATAGAGTTCACAACCTTGATTTGGGCTATCAAACCAGTATACAGGAGTAGGGTGAATACAGCAGAAAATAATCGCATATTGCTAGTGGGTGCAAGTGTATGTCCAAAGCTTCAAATAATATTCCAAAAAATAAAACTATTAAAACTTTTGCGTTGCAAAAACATCTAATTTTGCAAAATATAACCATATGAAAAAAATACTTGTACTTACACTGACCGCTTCATTATTTATGGCGTGCAGTAGCCCATCTGCTTCTACTGTAGCAGGAGAGGCCAATGAAGCAGCAGCAGCTGCAGAATCTAATACTGAATATGCAGTAAATACTGCTGAGAGTTCCGTTGAATGGGCTGGCACCAAACCCACCGGCGACGTACATACGGGAACTGTAGCCATAACAGAAGGGATACTTGCTACGGCAGAAGGTACGATAGCGGCTGGGAACTTTATTTTGGACATGACACAAATGAGTGTAACGGATGAAGGAATGGATGAAGAGACAAAGGCAAAACTATTGGGTCATTTGACTAATTCTGATTTTTTCGAAGTTGAGAAATTCCCAACAGCAAGCTTTTCAGTGACGGGCTCTACAACAGATAGCCTATCTGGAAATCTTACGATTAAAGATATTACAAAATCTATCACTGTGCCTTACACCATGACAACAGAGGGGAATAATATTACTGCTAGTGCTTCTTTTTCTATTGATAGAACGCTGTGGGGAGTGAAATTTAACAGTGGAAATTTCTTCGAAAATTTAGGTGAATACCTTATCGATGATGCTGTTCAATTTGACATTAATTTGGTTGCAAACACAAAATAGTTGATTGAATTATTCAAAAAAAACGCTCTCATTTTGAAATGAGAGCGTTTTTTTTGGTATGTTATTTAAAGTACAAAAGCGTTAAATTTGGAACAATGAAAAAAGGTATTATTTACACTGCATTGGGGGTTTTGCTATTGTCTGGGGTTTACAGTTGTAAAGCAAAGCATTGTGCGGCTTTACAAGACGACTTGGAAGGTTATAGTAGTAAAAAAGTTAAGAAAAAACGCGGTCGCCAAGAAGGACTTTTTAGCAAGCAAAAGCGTCGTTACTAGTAGCTTGATGCATTAATTTTATACGTATTCTGAGTTTTTTTACTTCTCATAGTGTATTTTTGACACTAACTAATTTACGGCAAAGGTTGAAACTAAGGCAGTGTTTGTCGTAAAAATATTTAAATCTTATGACAAAGAAAATAGTGTATAAAAGCATTTTATTCCTGCTGATGACTCACCTATGTAGTTCGGTTTATGCCGGTTCTGGATTTTTTGGTGCTGCTGCTGGTGTTATAGCATATACCCAAAACGCAGGAACAATGACTACGACATCCAGTTTTGGTACAGACATAGGGAACACCTCTTCTCTTGTCTTGAATGGCGGATATAATCATGTATGGAGAGATGGTTCGGGAAACATATGCTCTGGAACATTAAATTATCGTATTTATCAATTTGGAGGTACTCCTCCTGGCTCATTTGTATCAGAAAATTTAGGGTTCAGTTCAAATCATTCATTCACTACCTTAGCCACACCTCATAATATATCCTCTACTTCGGGCAATGATCAACGATGGGGGCAAGTCACGGGCTCAACAGATCTCTTGAGTGGTCTGTCCGTTGGTACAAAGTACACATTGGAGTTTTATTTTTCGGCCACGGGAAATACAACAAGCAATAGTGGATGTGGAGATGATTTGTATTACAACAATGGAGGATCGAATTTTACGATTGCCTTTACAGTTGCGGCACCTCTTCCGGTAGACATGATTAATTTCTCTGGTAGTGTTGCAGACGAATTGTTTCAATTGAAGTGGTCTACTGCATCAGAGCTGAATGCATCTCATTTTATAGTACACGGATCTGTAGACGGACTAGAGAAGTATGCTGTAGGGATGGTTATGGCTAGTGGAAATAGTCAAGTTACACAGCATTATTCTTATGCTGCACCAGTGTTTTCGCAGAGAGTCTTCTACTTTTTAGAGCAAGTAGATATGAATGGCAGTAGTGATTGGTACGGCCCAATAAGACTAGATGCCACAGATTGGTCAAATACCTGTGCATTTTTTACGGCCTCCGGATTACTTCAGGTTAATAGTGATTTAGATCGATATAGCTCCGCTAAATTGTCTACGCTTGATGGGACATCAGTTATCAGTATACGCTTAGAATCTGAAATTCAGCAGGTGGCTGTTCCTGTTGCAAGTTGTGGTATATACCTATTAGAGTTAAAAGGTCACTCTTCTCATACGGTCATTCCGCTATTCAAATTTTAAAAAATAAGGCATTCTTATTCTTCACTTTTAGGTTGCCTCTTTGCTCTTTTAAGAGCTTCGTTTAGCAAGTATTCTATCTGCCCGTTTGTGCTTCTAAACTCGTCTGCTGACCATTTTTCAATGGCTGCTAAGATCTTTTCGTCTACACGTAATGCAAATGCTTTTTTCTTGCTCATCAGTTATATACCTCTTTTTTTTCGCTGGGCATAAACGGGTCCATTGTGCAACATGTTTACCACATTGTAGCGAAATTTGCTAATGACACATTTCTCCATTTTTTTGTTCCACCCTTTTTCTAGAATGATTTCTGGACTCATGAATGACTGATTTTTTCCATGAGTACATGCGTCCCAGAAGGTCCGCAGATACTAATAGCCTTATATCCCTTGGCAGCTTGATCATTTATACTCTTTTGAAATTTGTCGAGGGATTGAAAAGCTTTGGCTCTTATGATTATGTATTTTTCCATTTTTGTTCTGAATCTAGTTGTTGTTATTGTTGTTGTTCTTGTGTTCCTCTCAGGAACTTCTTTTTTTCTTTATGAGTATACTCGCTATTACTATTCTACCTGAGTCATTCTCAATAATTCCTTTACTGTCTTTACGGCTTAGTTATGCAACGTTCCTGCATTAATTACGGGGCTCGCAGTCTTATCAGAGCAGAGCACTACAAGCAAATTACTCACCATTGCAGCGCGTTTGTCATCATCCAGCTCTACTATTTGTTTTGTGCTTAGTTGCTGCAATGCATCATCTACCATGCCTACTGCACCCTCTACAATCTTACGTCTTGCAGCAATTATAGCAGTAGCTTGTTGACGCTGAAGCATAGCGCTTGCTATTTCTTCTGAGTAGGCTAGGTAACTTATTCTAGCCTCAATCACCTCTATACCGGCTATTTCTAGTCTTCGCGTTAAGGCATCTTCCAGTTTCTCATCTATTTCTGCTCCACCACTTCTCAGTGTTAAGTGATTTAATTGTCCTGTCTGCTCATCTTCAAGGTCGTCATACGGATATTGTCCAGCAAGCTTGCGTATAGCAGCTTCGCTTTGTATGTTTACAAAGCTTTGGTAGTCATCTACATCAAAAGCAGCTCTGAAAGTTTCTTTTACCTTCCATACCACTACTGCACCTATTTTTATGGGGTTACCCAAGCTGTCATTCACTTTGATGGGTGGAGTATCTAGGTTACGAGCACGTAGGCTTATTTTTTGTTTCTTAAAAAATGGATTTATAAAGAAAAACCCGTTCTCTCTTACGGTACCTTGATATGCACCAAAGAGTGTGAGCACTCTAGAACCATTTGGACTAATAGCAGTTAGACCGGCAGAGAGGAAAAGAGAAAGAAGAACGGATACTACTATAATGGATATACTATGCATAGATATCCCAAGTGCAATACCAATTGGTGCTAAAATTAGTACAAGGAGTAAGCCTACATAGCCACTCATCGGTTTAAAAGTCAATTCTGTTTTTGTCATAGTTTTGTTTTGTATAAGATATTAAAATGATATCACAAATATATCATTAATTGATTTGATTTAGGAGTATTTTTAAGATGAAAAAAGGTGATAAGACGATAAAACGTACATAAACAACCCGATCCCTGAGTGATGAGAACTATCTGGAGTGGTACGTGTTACCTTAGTATGTTTGGATTATTCAAAAAAAAATCAGAAAAGGAGAAGCTAGAAGATCAGTATGAGAAACTACTGGGAGAGGCTCATAAGCTCAGTACTGTGAATAGAACAGCTTCTGATGCTAAAGCCGCTGAGGCCGATGCCGTACTGAAGCAGATAGAAGCTTTAGACTAACTTTTTGATACCTCGTTCACTTCATTGGTATTAGCAAAGCCGGCAAAATGCCCATAGCGTATTTGACTATTTTATAGGTAGGGCTCTCTGCGAGGGGTCTTATCATTGGTGGAATTGATGTAAGAAAAGGCGTGTTAAGTTCTACTCGTTTCCAGTTGACGACCCTCTTTGGAGTCAACTTAGTGTGCTAAATTTTTCTGCATTCTAAAACAAAACTGCGCGATTTCGTACGTTCCTATTGCGGTCATATTCTACAGAGGGGCAACACCCAGGAAACTAAGTGCAAAGAAGAAGTAAAAGTGGTATGCGGTAACTTCGCAAAAACGATGAGGAACCTCTAAAAATTCATCATACTCCCAAATAAATCTTTGAACTCTAATCCTTCGTCCATTTGATTCTTACTTAGTTTAGAGTATTCGGCAAGTCCGTGCAGCACAAACTCCATCCATAGGTGTTTTTCTAGCGGATGTATGTCTGGCATGTGCTCATCTATGAATAAAGCCAAACCGTCTATGCTATTGAGGACACGTTGGTACTCTTTGTCACTTGCATCGTTGGTGATCTCTATGGTTTTACCTCTTTCGAAGTACCCGGTAATGCGGCTGAAGGCATTTTCTATTTCATTGCCATCTGCATCTTTGGTCTTTAGTTTTTCTGGATTTTGAAAATGCTGAATAAACTCTGCACGTATGGCTTTGCCTATAAGCTGGTGAGCCACATGGAGTGGACCTTCCTGTTCGCCCTCATACACCATCTCTATTTTACCCGTAATTGCTGGAATGATACTCACCAAGTCACTTATGCGTACCAATGACTTCTTATCGCCATTGATGACAACGCGACGTTCTACGCCACTGTAAATGTTTTCCAAAGCAGATATAGCCAATCGTGCAGATACGCCACTCTTAGCGTCTACAAACTCACTTGTGCGTGCTTCTACGACTAGGCGTTCTATCAACGTAGGAATGAGGTCATTCATGACCACTACTTTTTTCTTTGCTTCGTCCATCTTTGCTTCTTGTGCGGTGATGCTTTTACTCATAGCTAGCGACTTAGGATAGTGTGTTAGAATCTGGCTGCCTATTCTATCTTTAAGCGGAGTTACAATACTTCCTCTATTGGTATAGTCTTCTGGATTGGCGGTAAACACAAACTGCATATCGAGTACCATTCGCATTTTGAAACCACGTATCTGAATATCGCCTTCTTGAAGGATGTTGAATAAGGCTACTTGTATTCTAGGTTGCAAATCGGGCAATTCGTTTATCACAAAAATGCAACGGTTTGCTCTTGGTATGATACCGTAGTGAATTACTCGCTCATCGTTATAGCTGAGTTTTTCATTAATCGCTTTAATCGGGTCTACATCGCCAATAAGGTCAGCCACACTCACATCTGGAGTAGCCAGTTTTTCTATATAGCGTTCGTCGCGGTGCAGCCACGCTATGGGCGTATTGTCACCATGTTCTATCACCTGTTGCTTGCCGTAGTAGGATAGGGGGGCTAGTGGGTCATCATTCACCTCGCTGCCTGCTATGTACGGTATATATTCATCCAATAAGCCTGTCAATTGGCGGGCCATCTTGGTCTTGGCTTGTCCGCGTAGTCCGAGTAGATTAATACTGTGTCCAGAGAGTATGGCACGTTCAAAATCAGGAATTACTGAGTTTTCATATCCTAAGATGCCGGTAAAAATAGGTTGCTTAGATACGAGTCGCACACGCAAGTTTGCTTTCAGTTCTTCGTGGATGCTTTGTGATGTATATCCGTTGGCTTTTAGTTGGCCGAGTGTTGTTGGTTGAGTCATGTATTAAAATCGCTTTCGCTTATTTTTGGCATAATCGGTAAAGACTATTTCACCCAGACCTTTTAGTCCGGTATAAAATGCTCTGCCGTTGTTGGTTTCTGTAAATTCTTCGACAAACTGCTTTAGGTAAGGGTCTTCGGCTATCATAAAAGTGGTGATAGGAATACCCAGTCTGCGACAAGCAGCAGCCTCGTTGTAGCATTTATTCACTATCTTTTTATCTAACCCAAAGCTATTTTTATAGTATTTTACTCCTTCTTTCAGGCAGCTTGGCTTACCGTCGGTTATCATAAATACCTGCTTATTGGGGTTGCGTTTTCTACGCAATATCTCACGAGCAAGTTGCAGTCCGGCTACTGTATTGGTATGGTACGGGCCTACTTTTAGATAGGGCAATTCTTTCAAGGATATTTGCCATGCATCATTGCCAAAGACGATGATATCCAATGTATCTTTTGGGAACTGTGTTTGGATGTACTCTGCAAGTGCAAGGGCAACTCGCTTGGCGGGTGTTATCCTATCTTCACCATACAATATCATGCTATGGCTTATGTCTATCATAAGCACTGTACTGGTCTGTGTTTTGTAAGTCTTTTCATTGATGACCAGGTCATCATGCGTCATTAGCTCACTCGCTCCGTGATTGAACTGAGCATTTTTTATACTCTCTGTCAGTGCTATATCGTTTAGGCTATCGCCAAATTGGTAGCTACGCGTGTCTGCCGTAGACTCATCTCCGGTACCGGTCAGTTTAGTTTTGTGATTTCCTTTTCCACTCTTCTTTAACTTACCAAATACTTCTTCTAAGGCATTTTTGCGAATGGCTTGCTCCATTTTGGAGGTGATTTCATACTCGCCGGTACGGTTGTTCTCATCCATGTAGCCCTTGCTTTTGAGGTCTTCTATGAAATCTCCCATACCATACTCGCTGTTTGTTATGTTGTGCTGCTTATCTAGCTCATTCATCCAGTCCATGGCCTCGGTCATATCGCCACTGGTATAAAGCAATAGTTGCTTAAAAAGGTCGAGTAGACTCTCAAAGTTGCTGCCGTCTGCTTTACCGGGTATGTATTTTGAAAACTGAAATCCTAACACGTGTGTAAAGGTAACACACGGAGGTGAAAATGGGTTTCAGAAAGTTTGTTATCTACAGTTGTTTAGAGCATTTGTGAGAAGAGTGCATAGATTCTATTCTGGGAGTTGGGAAAGTTCTGAGGGGGCTGTTTTCACACAATGGGAGGTATATGCGGTTCCATGCTTAGTCTAATGCCTCCAACACCGTCGTGCATACTTCTCGTATCTGTTCCTCCGTCATAATAAGCGGTGGTGAGATTCGTAGGCACTCCATGTTGTACAAGAACCAGTCTATAATAACACCACGTTCTATGCAGCGTTTCATGGTGCGTTCTACTTCGGCAAAAGAATCGAGTTGCACGGCGAGCATTAGGCCTATGCCGCTGATGCCTTTTATCTTGGGATGTACCAGTAGTTCCCTGAAGAGAGCTTCCTTGGCTGGTACGAGTTGCATAAGATTGCTCTTGGTGATGAATTTAATGGCAGCATTGCCCGCAGCACAACTCACAGCGTGCCCACCAAAGGTAGTAATGTGACCAAGTATAGGATTGTCGCTTAAGCTATCCATTATCTCCTTAGAAGAGATGAAAACGCCTATGGGCATTCCTCCGCCCAGGGCTTTGGCACTTAGCAATATATCGGGGACTACATTGTAATGCTCAAAGGCATACAGTTTACCCGTACGTCCTACGCCAGTTTGTATTTCATCAAAGACCAATAATGTGCCTGTATCATCACATTTTTTGCGGAGTGCATTGAGAAATATCTGAGATGCAGGGATGTAGCCTTTTTCTGCTTGTATGGGTTCTATGAATACAGCAGCGGTATTTTTATCAATAACGTTCAATGTTTCCAACTGATTGAACTCTGCAAAGTGTACGTTGGGTAGCAGCGGTTTGAATGGGCCAGCGTAGTACTCGTCACTCATCATACTGAGAGCTCCACTTGTACTTCCGTGATAGGCATTTCGCATGGCCACTATTTTGCTTCTTCCGGTATGTTTTTTGGCTAGCTTCATGGCACCTTCTACAGCTTCGCTACCGCTGTTCAGAAAGTAAAAAGACTGTAAGTTGTCTGGCAGCAGTTTAGCGAGTCTTTTGGCTAGTTTTACCTGTGGTCCTACAATGTATTCTCCGTATACCATTTGATGACTATACTTGTCTACCTGCTTCTTAATTGCCTTGGTTACCTGTTTGTTTTTATGACCTATACTGTTTACCGCTATACCGCTTATGAGGTCTACGTATGGTTTATTTTTTTTATCGTACAAGTAGATTCCTTCGCCACGTACAAATTCATACATGGGTGGAGTAGGTGAGGTTTGAGCTAGGTGTTTTAAGAATGATTTTTTGATGGTACGAAGATACGGATAATTGTACGAATATGCCTGCGGTTATGTTCTCTGTAATCGTCTTTTGGTTTTACTTGAAGAGGTAGTTTTAACCTTATGTGGGAATTCCATAGACGATATTCCCCAAAACAAAAAAAACCTTCTCAATTGCTTGAGAAGGTTTTAAATATCCTAAGGATTGTTCTAGTTTACTTTGTCAGAAAGACCTGATCCTGCTTTGAACTTTACTACATTCTTAGCTGCGATTTGAATTTCGTCACCAGTTCTTGGATTTCTTCCAGTTCTAGCTGCTCTTTTGTTTACAGAGAAAGTACCGAATCCTACAAGGATTAGTTTTTCACCTTTCTTAAGTGCAGAAGTAGTTGAATCCATAAATGCGTCTAGAGCCTCACCTGCTTGTGATTTGGTGATGCCAGCTTTGTCAGCCATAGCTGAGATTAAATCTGATTTGTTCATAAGTTAAAATGTTAATTATTAAGTTGTCCAATGTTAGGGAGAAGAACCGCATAAACACAAGGTGTGTTACCTATTTGTTAATATCTTGAGCGTATCTGCTAGTTTTTTGACCTCAAACGTACTGTTTGTAGGCATCTTGAGCTGACTTAGCTCATAAAAAGGCTCTCTTTTTCGAAAAATAGCCTCCAGTTCTGTCATATTATTCTTCTGTATTAGAGGCCTATTTTGCAATTGATTAAGGTTCAGAGCTATCTCAGACCACGGCTTGTAGAGGTATACTGCAATGCCATTTTGGAGTATGTCGAGGTGGTTATCTAGGTGACACATGGTGCCTCCTCCCAATGCTATGAGGTGATTTTCTTTTTTATCACATAGCGCCAGCAACGCATCTCGCTCCATTTTTCTAAACTGTTGTTCTCCTTTTGTTTTAAATAGTTGGTGAATAGAAGAGGATGTGTTCTCCTCTATGAATGCATCCAAATCGATAAATGGTATATACAGCAACTCACTTAATTCTTTGCCTATAGTAGTTTTACCTACGCCCATATATCCCGTAATGAAGATGTGCATTAGTTGAGCTTGATGCGTGGGTCTAGTTTTATGTAGATGAGGTCTACAAGTATATTTATCACCACAAAGAGTAGTGCAATAAAGAGTATGGAACCCATTACTACAGGGAGATCATTCATATCCAATGCTTCAATAGTAAGTTTCCCAAGGCCTCGCCAGTTGAATATATATTCAATAAAAAATGCTCCAGCGAGCAGGGATGCAAACCACCCAGATACAGCAGTAATAACCGGATTTAGAGCGTTTGGAAGAGCATGTTTGGTCAGAATCTGTGTTGCTGTAAGGCCTTTTGATTTTGCAGTTTTGATAAAATCCTTATTTAGCGTATCCAGCATAGAACTGCGCGTCAGGAGCGTAAAAATGGAGAGTGGTCTTACGCCTAAGGCAATAGCAGGAAGAATTAGATTCTTCCATTGGTAGTACTCGCCCGTAAAGGGGTCTACGTCTATCCAACTACCTGTCATATTGAGTCCTGTGATATCATGAAGTACAAAGCCGAAGAACCACGCCAGTATAATAGCGGAGAAAAAGGATGGAACAGAAATGCCAAGTGTGCTTACAAATACAATGCCTTGATCTAAAAATGAATTGGCTTTTACTCCGGATAATATTCCCAAAGCAATACCAAAGAAGGCAGCAAAAAGAATAGAAACCAATGCTAAAATAAAGGTTCCTTTGAATGATTCCATTATTAAGGTTGTTGTTTTTTCTCTATTTTGAAAACTACGTCTCAAAAATGGTGGTTTGAGAGCTACAGTGATTGAACCTATATGTACTGTGGCACAACTACCGTATTTCTCATTCATATATGATGCATTGGTATTCGCGTGAAACGAGATAGGAGAGATATCATTAACAAAAAGAAGGTATTGCACAAAAAGAGGTTTATCCAGACCAAATTCTTTTTTGATGGCTTCTTGCGTTTTGGCATCGGTTCGTTGCCCTACTGCCATGCTTTCTGGATTTGGAAAAGAGAAACTAAACAAGAAAAAAACCACAGTAACTACACTCAAAAGAATAAGAATACCGCTGGCTATTCGCTTGATAAGGAAACGGATCATTCAGCTATTTTTTTCAAAAAATGTTTTACTGAGGGAAGTCGGGTGCTTGGCCAGTTTTTTTGTACGACGTTACCGTTAAACAGTACCAGTCCTGGATTACTTCGAATAATCGATTTTAAGTTTGTTTTGTCTCCATAGTAAAAAGGGATATTCAGCTGATACTCCTGGCTAAAAGCATCTACTTTCTGGCTATTGCTTGCGGTGAGTGGGTATATATCTATCCCTTCCTTTTTACACGCTTTAATAATGTCCTTGAGTTCACCTATCGTTTTGGTGTTTACTTTGTCCACTTCATTGATGACTATTAGTATTTTATGCGCTGTATCATTGGCAAAGAAATTATCTACATAGTTATTGTCGCGCGTTTCATCCATTATTTTAAAATCATGAATCTCGGGCTCGTATCCTTTGCTGATCAATTTGTCTCTTCGATCTACAAATTCGTAACCTTCATCTTTTAGGTCTCTTCCACTCATTTCTGCAAGGGAAAATTCCTCGTCTACGCCATCTTTTGTGTAGATAAAAATATTCTCATATACATCTGAAGGAGCACCATCGGGTAGTACAACCAATTCTTTGATGTTATTTCCTTTCTTAAATTTCAAGAAATTCTTAACCGGAAGATAATGCCAGCAATACACGGCAAAACTCACAGAGAATACTACGGAAATGGTAAGTAATTTTACAGCAAAAGGCTTACTGAATATAGGCTTAATGTGTGTGATGCCTGCGGTGATAAAAAATATGGATATACATAAAATTATATCTTTATAGAAGCTTTCCCATGGGGTGAGTTTTATGGCATCTCCAAAACAACCACAATCTGTTACTTTGTTGAAATAGGCACTGTACCACGTCAGGAAGGTGAAGAAAACTATAAGTAAAATGAGTAGTGCTATGATCAACCTAGGTGACCACCCGATGAGTAAAGCTAAACCCAATACAATTTCTAGCACGCATAGAAATATCGCTAAAGCCAAGGCATATTGACGCATTAGCTGAAAAAAGTTTACTAACCATGAATTGGCTAGTATATGAGAGGATACATCTACGTTGATGGTTTTGCTTATCACATCAAAGGAGGTGAATGCTACTTTCTCTTTACCAAGTTGTTTATCACCTATGCCATAAGCAATTTGTGCTTCAAGAAGTACTTTGTTGCTATCCTGCGCATTCAATGATGTTGTGAACATTTCTAAACCTGCTATGGATATAGTTGCATCTGAAAAGTAAACTGCATCTTGTAGATCATCCAGAGGTACTTCCATCCACGTTGTAGTGGAAATGGTGAGTGGGTAGCTTTCTGTAGTGGCAAAAGTAGGTGCTTTTACTGTGAGGGTGCCGTCTAGTGTTGTGATACTTGCGTATATACTGTCTTGCTCAGGTTCTAGCTCTTCTGAAAACACCGAGAAGTATTCGTCTAGTTTGTAGCTAAAACCAGTAGGGTCATTGGACTTTATTAAACCAGAAAAAATAAAAAGTAAGCCTACAAAAACCCTAAAAAAGTTTGCTAAGTATTTCATTTAGTTTGGTAAAAGTCATTGAGTCTTATTAAAGCAAAGATAGCGTAGTTTAGCATGTCGCTGAAATTAGCATCAATACCTTCGGAGATAAGTGTTTTTCCTCCTTTATCTTCAATTTGCTTGGTACGAAGAATTTTCATAAGTATAAGATCTGTATAGGTGCTTACTCGCATATCTCGCCATGCTTCGCCATAGTCGTGGTTTTTTGTCATCATAAGCTGCTTACACATTTCTGCCTTTGCGTCATAGTGTTTTAGGACCAAAATAGGGTCCATTTCCATTTCGTCTGTTACGTCTAGTTCAAGTTGAACCAGAGCTATGATGCAGTAGTTTACAATGCCAACAAATTCATTATCTATGCTTTCGCCTACCTTATTTTGTTGTTTGTCTTCTATACTCCGTATCCGTTGGGCTTTTATAAAAATCTGATCGGTGATAGATATGGGCCTTAATATACGCCAAGCGGTACCGTAGTCATAGGTCTTCTTTTCAAAGATTTCTCTACACTGAATTATGGCTTGGTCAAAGAGAATTGGAGTATCTGTCTGCAAAATGAATTTAATTTGCAGCGAAGATAATTCTCAAACTCCAAAAAATGAAGCGAAGCATCCACATAAAAGACACAGTGTTGCACCTCGATACACCCCAGGTAATGGGGATTCTGAATGTAACGCCAGATTCATTTTCTGACGGAGGTAAGTATGACTCACTGGATTCTGCTATGAGGCACGCTGAAAAGATGATGAGGGATGGCGCAGATATACTGGATATTGGCGGATATAGCTCAAGACCAGGAGCTAGTGAAGTGAGTTTATTGCAAGAACTGGCACGCGTGATTCCCGTTGTACGCAAAGCCGCGCGGAATTTAGATGTGGTTATTTCAATTGATACATTCAGAAGCGAAGTAGCACAAGCTGCAATAGAGGCTGGGGCTCATATAGTGAATGATATAAGTGCTGGAGAAGATGATTCGGCTATGCTCGATACAGTGGCGAAGCTAAGAGTACCTTACATTGCTATGCATAAGCAAGGCCCACCCAAGACCATGCAGCATAATCCTACGTATGGGGATGTAGTAAAAAATGTATTTGATTATCTACTTGCTAAGAAAGCAGAGTGTACTGCCGCAGGTATACGTGATATTATTATTGATGGTAAAATTAAAAATATTCCTTTAGTACTATCTAAGAAAATATTATTTACTATTTCTTTATCATTGCTATTGGTTGCTTGTAGTGGAACTAAAGTAGTTTTTCCTAAGCAGATTGAGTATAATACTTACTCTCAAAAGGTTGTGGATGCCTTTATCCCATTTATTCAATCAAAAGGATATGTAATATTAAATCCTAACGATACCAGGATGACCACTTCAACAGCTAATGGATTTCTTACTGTAGAGTATTTAGAAACA
>CAJXIQ010000020.1 GCA_913054375.1 uncultured Bacteroidota bacterium | reverse complement strand
GGTACAACAGTCATTCAATACTGCTAGAATTCTTAGAAAACATCAGTGGTTCATTGGTGCGTGGAACGCGGGGCAAATTTTATCCCACAAAAGGGACGTATACGCTAGTCATTAGCCAAAATGGAAACAATAAGAAGCAAAATTTTCTCGTGAAGTAGCCTATTTTTGTCGTCTATATATGCAAGCACCAGAAGCCATCCTCTTATTTGAAAAAACCATAGAAAAACACCTGAGTCTAAAACCAGATCAGATTCGATGTGAAAATGAAGGTGAGTATATCGTTCTGCGCGGCGAGAACACTGAACTCTATGTAGATATATGGCAACCCACAGAAAGTAGCCAATGGCAATACTTCAATAGAGAAGATATTGCTGGAGTATTTCAAATTGTAGCTCCCGTTTGTCACTATCCCGAGGAAGAACACCTTAGCATGTTCATGGAAGAATTAGCCCATCTCAATTTCCATCTTTTTTCGGCCAGCTTTATTGCCAATTCAGAGCAAAGAATAATCAGCATTCAGTTCAAACGTGTACTTGATGGACTCAATGAAACGGAAATCATAGAGCCATTAGAAGCAGTTGGCTATTATGCAGAGAATTTACGTGAATACCTTGCCGAAAAGTACCACGTCAAAAAAATTCAATAACCAGGCAACCTTACCAACTAACAGTACATCTATACTAAGAACTGTCCCTATGAGCATTCATGACCAACACGATGAAATATCATTGATAAAGGCTTGTAGCAATGGGGATAATAATGCATTTAAAACAATTTACGACCGACACGCTGGAACAATGTACAGTATATGTTTACGCTACATGAACGATCAAGACGAAGCCAAGGATGCACTCCAAGAGGGCTTTATTAAGGTATTCAAAAATATAAGCAAGTTTAAATTTCAAGGAAGTTTTGAAGGATGGATGAAACGCATATTTGTAAATACAAGCATAGAACAAATTCGCAAGCGTAAGATACATCTAGATGTTACCGAGATAAATACCCATGACATGAAACTCACACATACGATAAAAACAAGTATGGATGCTGATAAAATGATGTTACTCGTTCAAAAACTACCCCCTGGCTACCGAACCGTATTCAATATGTTCGTAGTAGATGGCTTTTCACACAGAGAAATAAGTGAGCACCTAGGCATCAATGAAAACACCAGTAAATCGCAGTTATTCAAAGCCCGCAAGCAAATGCAAATGTGGCTAGAAGGTTGGTTTGAAGAATGAACAAATTTAAAGACATATCAGAGTTTGAGCACTTACTGAAAAGTAATCTGCAAAAACACAGTAGCCCAACACCTCCAGATGTATGGATTAATGTGGCCGCTTCTACTGCTCCGTCTGTAGGTGTTTTGGGCCAAGCTATGAGCTTCCTCAGTTCTACAACTAATCTGCTGAAACTTGCACTATTTGTGGGAGGCATTGCAGCAGTAGGCATCGTTATATACAACGAAAACAACGCCACATCGGGAAGCGTGAGCCGCACTACAAGAATCCCCGAGCAGTCAGATGCAATCAAAACAATGACGCCAGAGGTTATTGATTCCCTCGCACAAACAACAAACACTGAACGATTCACAGACCAGCCCGGCACCCAACCAAAAGACCCAAACTACAGCGCTATCAAAAATAAGAATACTGAGAACACCTTACAAACTGATAAATTGATATCAGAACCACCCATAGTATCCGAATCAAGCCAATCAACAGACAAATTTGAAGCAGTATTGCCAACCAATAAAATAGCCGCAACCATCCATTCCCAGTTTAAAATTTCAAATACGAAACCTTGCGTAGGCGAGACCGTATCTTTAACTCAAGCTAAACCCACCAATTGGTACGTAAATGGTGTGAAAGTTGCACAGAATACAGCAACTCACGTTTTAAAAACACCTGAAGCGGGCATCGTTTTTGTGTCCAATGGAGAGCAAACCAAATCCATTGATGTTAGTTCCCAAACAGCTCATATAACCACCCAGGAAATAGGCCCTGGTAAATTCCGGTGTGAACTAGAAGATGGACTCATTGGAAACTGGCACCTTGACGAAAAATTAGTATTCACTAACGCGTCAGTTGTGGACCTAGAAATACTGAATGTGGGAACACACACATTAAAATCAACCGTCGTCAACCATGCGTGCAACGCAACAGTGACAAAAAATATCACTATAGACCCCTTGGGCAGCATAGTTTTCTACGAAATTTTCACCCCAGATGGAGACGGGGTAAATGATTTTTATTCCGTAGATATCGTAGGGTATGAGAATTTTTCTCTTCAAATATTTGACAATAATAACCGCCGAGTTTTCTTATCGCAAACGCCTGATAATAAATGGAATGGAAAAGTAAACAACGAAGGAAGCATATGCAAAAATGGATCCTATTATGCCAAGATTAGCTATAAACTCAAAGGCGAAAATCCGCAAGTAAAAAGCATTAAATTGTTCCTTAAACGATAGATAATTTGAAAAGTATGATGAAGCACGCTAAATTTACAACCTCTTTCACAAGAGAAGAAATGACAAAACAACCGAAGAAACGCATGAATATATTCATTAAAACTACAACACTACGTAAGGGATTTATTGCTCTTATGCTTGTGTTTGCCAGTACCATGGCTTACTCACAATGTAATCCGCAACTTACTTTAGGAGACGGAACCCAGGCAACCTCTGGTACATTTTGCGTAGGACAATTGATTGCTTTTGAAGCAAACTCGCCAGGCTATACTACCACTATTGGTTGGGATTTTGGGGACGCGCCCAATCCAGGAACAAGTACTACAGAAAAAGCAAGTTACAGCTATAACAAAGCTGGAAATTACACCGTAACCTTTACCGGGAATGGATTTGCAGGGACATGTACCGAAACGCTTTCTGTGGTTGTAAAACCATCGCCAGAAGTACATGTACGAAGATCAAACGATTCAATCCAATGCTACAACAACAACTTGTTTTGTTTCATCGACTCAACTCAAACACCAGATGGTAAAGTGTCACGAGTAACTTACTCTTTCAGTGACGGTCAGGCAGACACTTTCTACAACCCAACTTATCCATTTGAGCATTGTGTAAACTTTGCTGACCCAATAGGAGGAAAATACGACCTAATTGTAGAAGCTTTAGACACAAGTGGTTGCATTACCAAAATTATATATTCAGACTATTTTGATGTAGCTCCAAAAATCGGCGCATCATACACCAACCTCACACCTCCACCTAATCCAGGATGTTTTCAGATTAACGGTGTTTTCCAAAACACCTCTATTGTTCCCTTCTCCGATGTAACTTCATTCAAATGGGAATGGGGAAACGGTAAAACCACTAGTGGAGACCAAAGTACAAATCAAGAATGGTTCAACGGCCCTGCGGGAGACAAAATAGTTGAAAACTTATATACTACCGCTGGTACATTCTTTCCTACATTCATTGTAAATGCTTATGGCTGTTCAGATACATTTGTGTCTAACGTATCTGTTGTTAATATTATTCTAGAGCCCAAAATAAGCGCACCTACCCCCGCTTGTGCACCCTACCGACCCGTATTTACCGTTACCGGTCTCAACGGATCTCCCGTGACAAGATTCTTGTGGAATTATGGGCAACCACCATGGGGACAACAAAACGTAAATGACCAAGAACTTTCTCCCAACTCCCCACAGCCGGCCTACGGACCAGGAGTATATATGATTAGCTTAAATGTAGTGGCTGGCCCTTGTGACGTTACAGTGTATGACACTATAGAGGTTGTAGGTCCCGGAACTGCCATAGAAGCTCCTGGCAATAGAATTCCTATCCCTCAAACATACCAATGTATCATTGAAGATTCTGTTTGTATGACTAACGCATCTTCATTCTACAGAAATGATTTTGACCGTACAGATGAAGATTCTGTGACATATTATCCTTCTTTTAGTTTTGATAGAGTTTTTCAAACAACCACAGGTCAATATTCTTGGATATACCGTGAGTGGGAAGAAGATGAGACTGGCAACCAAATTATTGCAGATTCCGTATATGCATTATCAACCGATACAATCACTGAACAAGGTTATAAGGTTTACTATGACGCTGCCAAAGATTCCATAGCAGCTATATCATTGGTTACAGGTAAAACAACTTGGCATAAAGATATTATCTCAGGGGCACCTGGAATTAGTTTCAGGTTTGGCATCAAAAATAGACTTAGGTATGTTTTTGATGCTGCACAAGTAG
Organism: uncultured Bacteroidota bacterium; assembly: GCA_913054375.1. GTDB lineage: Bacteria > Bacteroidota > Bacteroidia > NS11-12g > UBA9320 > UBA9320. The sequence goes on along the minus strand of CAJXIQ010000020.1, from coordinate 18,012 downwards.
CAGTGCCCTTGGTGCCTGCTATGCCCCCAGTACCAAATAGAGACTACAGACCAAATATTTGGAGAGTATGGTCGTTAGGAGACAACTTTGCCCCACAGTGTACTACGGATAGTAGACCTTGGGTAAACCAAAATGTTGGCATCAATTGCAACTATAGTATAGATAGTGCTCCATGCCACTGGTACACTCCTTGGGACGAAATATACAGAACATTACAAGACGGAAGAAACTACACCCAACCATTCCGTGAAACACGCGTCAACAAAAATCTAAAAGAATGTTACTCCGTAAACATTTATGCAGCTGACACGATGATAGTAGCAGGAGATACAGTTTTAACTATACCAATAGATTCATCTTACACATACAATGGTGTATTAATACCTGCCGGAGTAAGATATGATAAAGAAAGGCTTGGTAATTGGATAGTGAGGCGTCCTCCATCCACCTTCTACGGCACCAAGCTGTATTACGATATCTTGAGGGATACCTTCGTAACGGCGAACAATGCCAATCAAGGCGACACACTATACTGGAACGCTGATTCACTCGGCAGGAACAACCCAATAGCCGGCAATGGGACAACCAAATGGACGGTTACCTATCACGAAATGGAATTCACTATCCCAGCTGGTGTAACGATAAATTTATTGAAACTAGAACCGCCAGTAGGAGCTGCACCTGGAGGAGCTGCACCCGGAAGTACTCAAACCCTTACAGGGCCACAAACAGTAACAATACAGCCAGATTGGCAAATATCCATTGCATCTACAGATAGCATATCGACGCGCATTACAGTCATAGAAGACGGACCAGACACAGCCTATGCCCAACCTTCTAATTACGTAACACAACAAGTACAATTCGGTATTTTAACACGTGTCGTAAAACAAGCCGTATTTATAGATTCCGCTGCACATAGAGAAAATTGGTTCTTGGATAATGCAACATGTCAAATAATTACGCTTTGGCAAAAAGATACAATCCACCCATTGCAATGTGAGTCTGAAGGAACAAAGCAATTGGCTTTAATACCGCCGAGTGCAAAAGGTTTGGAGTGGGTTTCTGGTTTCCCATGCCCATTCGATGGCGTAAACCAAAATTACATACTAGAATTTAGCATTGCAGAGACAAAACCAGGTTGTACACAACAATGGTTTGCCGTTAACTATGACACATTTAGTTTTGATCCTACATTAGATGCCTCTTGGAATGCATTTGATGGAGGGAATGTATTTGGCCAGAAACCAAACATACCGTTGCCGTTTGTACTGCCCTATGACCTAGTAGGTAATACAGGCACTACCTTCTTTAGAGGATACACCCCAGGACAAATAGGTGATCCATACGCCCGTAACCCAATCGGCTCTTTTAGCCTTGGACTCATCGTAGGTAATGGCACTCCAATACCAGGCGTGACTCCTGCCAACCATCCAGCAAGATGTTTAGATACATTCTACTACCCCGATTTGTTCAGAATCTTACCCTTAGATGCAGCGTTTGAGATTGTATATCCCTTACCTACGCCCGAAGGAAAATACTACATGTGCCCAGGAGATACTGCTTACTTCAGATTCACCACATCACTACAAGATAGTATCAAGAACATACGTTGGAATTGGGGTTATCCAGCCAATGGATTTGGACGTGGACCACTGGTATCGTATTACTTTGAAGACTTTAAATACTACCAACCCTACACTGGACCTGTTGTTGGACGTAACGACGAAAATATTGTCTATAATGGCGAAGATTGGTTGTATAACTCCGTTATCCGTACTAATACTTACGCAGTGCGCAGAGAAGGCAAAACAGACGTGTTTATCACAGATACAATCGAGACACTGGTAACCTCTATCATTAAAGATTGGAAAGTAATTGCTATTCGAACCAATGCCGACCAAATCATTAAAGATCTATTTGAACAACGATTAGGTCTAAACTATAGCGAAATTCCTGCAGACGAAGTTGCCTATTACTTAGGTCCAACTGGCACTACCTGTATAGACACAACAGGTCTAAGTGGATTCTTTAATTTTGGAATCCAAGTGTACTCAAAGAAAAATAAGGACTTTGGTGTAACGCGACAAGGCGATAAAATTTATCGACTTGATACCAGTGTGATTCCAAATGTAAATATTGAAACGCAACACATCCTGCACTTCAGAGATTCCTCTGTAATTGGTTTCGATACCCTAATGCTAGATACCTCATTAAATGGAGTAAAAGATAAACTTACAGGACTATACCGTCACATATATCAGTATACAGAGCTCGTAAGTAATGATGAGTGTAACCCAGACGTATTGGATACTGTAATATTATACGGAAATGGACCTATGACTCCAGGACCTATCCTAAATAGTACAACTGGATGTGATGCTCGAGCTGCAAGATTCCTAAACGTTGGGTTCACCAATCGATTCAGCCTGCAAAACGAGACATTGTGCAACGGTTTAGAAGTTGTAGTCGACGATTATATACGCTACTATCAGTACGGTGAAGAAGATGCATTTACCTACCCGATAGCTGAAGATAAACAATATTGGAATGACCCCAGCAGATACGTGGCAAGTCCTCCTTTGGAAACATTCCAAGCAGATTGGGATGCTACTACTGTGGTATTTGACAGCACTAGATCACTGCCACTCCGTTGGACATATACCGAGCCAGGAGAGTATGAAATTACCATAGTAGCAGAAGATAGTATTGGCTGTACTGACACAACACGTCTTACAGCATTCATATCTGACCTCAACCCTGACTTTACATTTGGCAACTCCATTGTAAACTGTGCTACGATTGTGTCATTCAAGGATAGTACATGGTTTGTAGATCCCTGCGCTGCTAAAGATACCTGCAGTAATGGTACAGACTTATCCTGTGAAAGAATAACAAGCTGGTTATGGGACTTTGGAGATGGCACGCGTAAGAGTATCCTCCAAAACCCAGTGCACAACTTTACCTCTAATGGCAATTTTGAAATTACACTCATCGTAACTTCAGAACTCGGGTGTATCGACAGTATCAAGAAAATGATCTACATACCTGGGCCACAGCCAGAATTTGGTTTTAGAAACGAAGTAGATAGAAATAGAGACTCTGCTATTATATGCCTCGGTGATCCAGTGGAGATAATCAACTTTGGAAAAGGAGACATAACTACTCCTACTTTCCAAATGATTTGGGGAGATAATACAAACGAAACTCCCGGAGCTATTGGGGATACCTTCAGTCATATATATACTGCACCAGGTACCTACGAATTATATATCATACAAGAAGATGCTGTAGACGGCGGTGCCATTCGGTGTTCTCGAATCTTCCCAGATACTAGTGAAGATCTGCTTGTAAAACGTAAAATTATTGTGATAGTATATCCTAGACCAGTCGTAACAATTGCTGCTGATCCATTGATTGTATGTCCAAATGAGGCAATTAATTTTACTGCTACAATGGATGCTCGCTACACTAGAGCAGAGTGGATATGGGGCAACGGAGATTCTACGTTGGATAATGATGATCCTCTCATGTTGACACGATCATTTTCATACTCACAACCGGGTACATATGACGTTATACTGGCGCCAGAATACGACGAGTTACCAAAGTGTTGGGATAGAGATACCGTTACTGTAGAAGTGCAAACAGTAACAGCTGACTTTGATATAGACAGCTCAGGGCGCCCAGAATTCTGCTTTACAAATAAATCCGTTGGAGCAACTTCATATGCTTGGACATTTGAAGATGAGCCTGTGCCAGGTGGAAGTACCGAAGAAAATCCTTGCTATAATTGGGATGACAGAAAAGGTAGTTGGCTAGTATGCCTGATAGCAACCAACGATAGAGGTTGTGAAGACACCATATGTAAGGAAGTACCCAATACATTTATTAGAAAACTAATACCGTATAACGTATTTACTCCCGGTGATGATATTTCCAATAATACATTTGTCATAGATGGGGAAAGTATTAAAGAATATAGCATTAAAATATTCAACCGTTGGGGAGAGAGAGTATTTGAATCAGAAGACATTACCGTCTCTTGGAATGGTAAAGTAAATAACACTGGCATAGAATGCCCAAGTGGAACTTACTTCTATATTATCAACTATACATTTGAATTCGGAGTAGAAAATGAAGGCAAAGGGCCAATTGAAGGTACCGTTGATCTTATTCGCTAATCTTAACAAATAATAAAAAACCCGCAGCTAAGCTTTAGTTGCGGGTTTTTTTATGCATCAATTTAAATACCTTTGCATTGCTTATAAAGAAAGACCGAGGGATTGGGCCCAGAGAAGTCTTAGCAACCTGAAAGCCAAAACTGGCGATAAGGTGCTACATCCTATCACGACTGAGAGTCGCGAACAGATAAGCCTCTCTGAATTCCTAATCATACTCAACCATTTTATCTATGTCAAGACAAATAGAAAATTACCTGCGATTGAGTGGCTTAGAACCCATGGTTCAAACGCCAAATATCAATTTTATAAATATAGGAGAACGCACCAACGTGACGGGATCCAAAAAATTTGCACGCCTCATACTTAACAATCTCTATGACGAAGCACTAACCGTAGCTCGGCAACAAGTAGAGAATGGCGCTCAAGTGATTGATATTAATATGGACGAAGGAATGCTTGACGGTAAAGAAGCCATGGTCACATTTCTAAATCTCATAGCTGCGGAGCCAGACATTAGCCGTGTGCCAGTGATGATAGATTCTAGTAAGTGGGAAATAATAGAAGCTGGGCTAAAAGCCATACAAGGTAAAGGCATTGTCAATTCCATAAGCCTAAAAGATGGAGAAGAAACTTTCAAACAACGTGCAACGCGTATAAAACGATACGGAGCAGCTACAGTAGTCATGGCTTTTGACGAGAAAGGACAAGCAGACTCGTACCAAAAAAGAATTGATATCTGCAAACGCAGTTACGATATACTTGTAAATGAAGTCAACTTTCCTCCGCAAGACATCATTTTTGATCCGAATATACTAACGGTAGCCACTGGAATAGAAGAGCACAATAACTATGCGGTAGATTTCATAAACGCAACACGCTGGATAAAAGAAAATCTACCCTACGCCAAAGTAAGTGGAGGCGTGAGTAATATTTCCTTTTCATTTAGAGGTAATAATCTTGTTCGTGAAGCAATGCACTCTGCATTCCTATACCATGCAATACAGGCCGGATTAGATATGGGAATCGTAAATGCAGGCATGGTTGAGGTGTATGAGGAGATACCAAAAAACCTACTAACAGCCGTAGAAGATGTTTTGCTTAATAGAAGAACAGACTCCACCGAAAGACTAGTAGAACTTGCTGAAACAGTTAAAGGAAACGGCAAAAAAATAGAAGTAGACCTAAGCTGGAGAGAACAGACGGTGGAAGAGCGGCTAAAGCACTCATTAATAAAAGGCATAACTGAGTTTATTGATGCAGATACAGAAGAAGCGCGTCTAAACTATGAAAAACCGTTACATGTAATTGAGGGCCCACTAATGGCCGGCATGAATGTAGTAGGAGATCTTTTTGGAGCAGGGAAAATGTTTTTACCACAAGTAGTAAAAAGTGCCCGAGTAATGAAAAAATCTGTTGCTCACTTACAACCCTACTTAGAAGCAGAAAAATCTGAAGGGCAAACACAAGGAAAAATACTCCTTGCCACAGTGAAAGGAGATGTACACGATATAGGTAAGAATATAGTAGGCGTAGTACTCGCGTGCAACAACTATGCAATAGTAGACTTGGGTGTAATGGTACCCGCAGCTAAAATACTAGATGAAGCCATAAAGCACAATGTGGATGTGATAGGACTCAGCGGTCTTATTACACCTAGTTTGGATGAAATGGTAGATGTGGCAGCTGAAATGGAAAGACGCGGCATGAAGTACCCACTGCTTATAGGTGGAGCTACCACCAGCCGTGTACATACGGCAGTAAAAGTAGCTCCAAACTACTCCGGCCCTATAGTACACGTACTCGATGCTTCTCGTTCTGTACCTGTAGCGGGTCAGCTTATCGGGGAAACTACCCGTGGCAAGTTTGAAGCAGATACCAAAGCAGAGTACCTAGAACTTGCAAAGCAGCACGCTGCTCGCCAAGCAGATAAAAATATTTTAACCTTTGAGCAAGCATTGGCTAATAAACCAAATTTTAATTGGGACAACTACACTCCTCCTGCTCCTACTCAACTCGGAAACATAAAAGTATACGAAGATTTTGATCTTGACATACTCCGAAAATACATTGACTGGACACCCTTTTTCCAAACATGGGAACTGCGTGGCAGATACCCTAATATATTTGAAGATGAATATGTAGGAGAAGAAGCCAAAAAATTGTTTGCAGATGCCACAGCGATGCTAGACAATATTATCACGCACAAAAAGCTGAAAGCGAAAGCAGTGCTAGGCATATATGAAGCCAATGAGGAGAATGGAGACATTCTGTTGACTACCGAAGGGAAGAGGTTTAATTTCTTACGCCAACAACGAAAAATGGGGAATGGCATACCAAACCTCTCACTTGCAGACTACGTGGCACCAATAAGCTCAGGTAAGAAAGACTACCTTGGGGCATTTGCAGTAACCGCAGGGATAGGTATTGAGAAGATGATAGAACAATACGAAGCAGATCATGATGACTACAACTCTATTATGGTAAAGGCTCTTGCAGATAGACTTGCAGAAGCATTCACAGAGTGCCTACATCACGAGGTAAGAACCAGTATCTGGGGGTATACCGTAGATGAGCAACTTACCAATGATGAGCTAATTCGAGAAAAATATCAAGGTATACGGCCTGCAGCTGGCTATCCTGCTAGTCCTGATCATACCGAAAAAGCTACCTTATGGGAGCTACTCGATGTAGAGAAACATACCGGTATAAGTCTCACAGAAAGTTTTGCAATGTATCCGGCTGCATCTGTATCCGGTCTGTACTTTTCACATCCCAATAGCAAGTACTTTTCAATAGGTAAAATAAGCAATGACCAAGTAGAGAACTATGCAAAGCGCAAAGATACTGATCTAAAAACCGCCAAGAAATGGCTTGGTCCAAATCTATTTTAACATTTGACATACTAGCAGTAGAGACACTATCCACCAACAAAAGTGGCTGTATCTTAACCAATATTCCACTCTGTGCTTCCCCTTATTGAGGAGAATATAATCCAATAACTGAGCGGGAGATAAGCTTATTTGATACCCACTATTAAAACCTTAAATCTGTTGCTCAAGAATTTTTAGTGCAGGTACCATTCGATTTAGGCCAACCATAAAAGAATGAACTCTAGAAAGAAAACCTAGGCAAAACTCTTGGGCCACAAGATGAATTGCCAAAACAGTACACTATTGAAATCCAGACGACCCAATGCCGCAGCCGTGTAAACTAGATTAAGCTACTGTAAATTCGTTTTTTTATACTTAATCTGCTAGTTTCCAAACCAGAATACCCTCATCTTTGTAGATATATAAGCATGAATATTGGTATCGTTTGTTATCCCACATTTGGTGGTAGTGGTGTAGTAGCCACTGAACTTGGAAAGGCACTAGCAGGGAAAGGTCACTCCGTACACTTTATCTCCTACGACCAACCCGTGAGATTGGGTATCTTTAATCAGAACTTATTTTATCACGAAGTAAGCTTTAATAACTATCCGCTTTTCAAGTTTGCACCATATGAGATAGCACTAACCAGTAAAATAGTGGATGTTGCCAAAGCACATAAGTTGGAAGTTATTCATGTGCACTATGCTATTCCACATGCTGCTGCTGCTGTGACTGCCAAGCATATATTGGCTAGAGAGGGAATAGACCTAAAAATCGTTACCACCCTGCACGGTACTGATATTACATTGGTAGGAAAAGACCAAAGCTATGAACCGGTAGTGAGCTACTCACTTCACGAGAGCGACATAGTAACAGCCGTATCTGAAAGTCTTAAAAGAGATACTTTTACGAACTTCAGTTATAATGGAGTGATTCATGTTATCCCTAATTTTATCGATTTTAATCGTTTTAATAAACAACCTAAAGATCATTTTAAGAAAGCAATAGCTCCCAATAACGAAAAGATACTCGTGCATACCTCTAACTTTAGAAAAGTAAAGAGAGTTCCCGACGTACTTGATATTTTCAGAAAAGTAGCGGCTACTATTCCTGCCAAACTATTGCTAATAGGTGATGGACCAGAAAGAGCAGAAATAGAAGAAGAATGTAGAAACTGTGATATTTGCTCAGACGTAACCTTTCTTGGCAAACAAGAAGCTGTAGAGGAAATACTTAGCATAGCAGATCTCTTTATCATCCCATCAGAAACGGAAAGTTTTGGTCTTGCCGCACTTGAAGCTATGGCCTGTGAAGTGCCGGTTATTAGTACCAATACTGGTGGACTGCCAGAGGTAAATATTGATGGTATTACAGGATACACTAGCGATATCGGTGATACCGAAAAAATGGGTACAGACGCCCTCAAAATTCTACAAGACAATAATCTTGTCCAATTTAAAAAACAGGCTAAAGAGCATGCATTGAACTATAAGTTGAGCAACATCCTCCCTTTGTACGAAGACCTTTACTAAATCCTACTCGCTTCGGGATGGCGTTATGTGCACACGTATGTATTGTGACTAGACTTAGTTTTAATCGAATACAGTTGGCCTTTAAAAGAAGACGGTTGTGCAGAGCAGGAATTGACTAGCCCAACGGCAGCATACAGCTCAACCAAAGACTGCATTCACAGCTCTGATTACGGCACTATATTCAACTATTTTTCAATGGTAAATATCACGTCAGACGTCGCATCCAAGGTGAAGAATTGTGCCGGAATCTCTACGCTAAACTCACCTGAAAAAGCTATTCGAGAAGAGGAACTATTCAATACCGCTATGTCATTTCCGTTATCGTCAGTAAGGGATATTTCTCCATTACTCTCTGTCCACGTTCCACTACCTTCTTGAGTAGGCACATCACTCTGCTGATCTTGTTGCTGGCCAGCAAATTCTGCGTTTATGTCTGCAGTAAACGACAAACGAGTTGTATACCTGTTCGGATTTTCTGTAATCACAACTTCTCCAACAATGTTACTACCGGTACCTGTAAATGTACCAATATCATTTCCCATAATTTTCAGGATACCGTTAGTGAGATCTACCTTCGTATAATCCCATGTACCCACGAATTCACTCACTTCTACCTCCCCTGTTCCTCCATTAGAACCGTTTCCTTCGCCAGAACCGTTTCCTCCAGTATTGGTTTCCTCTTCCAGCACAGGAAGTGGTGGTTTCTTACACCCTTGTGTAGCAATTAAAAATAAACCTAAAGATAGTAACAGTAGTGCTTTTTTCATGATAATTTACGCAAGGTACATTATTTATGTTATGAATTCCAAATATCCCAGGCGTGGTCTGCTTGAGTTTTCAGCATTTCTAATCCATTTTTTAGTCGTGCTCCACTCTCCTTAGACCTCCGCAGGAATTCTGTCTCTTCTGGGGTATAAATCAGATCATAACATACATGGGTCTCTCCTATTGCATCATACGGAATTGTAACGCATGTTCCTATATCTGGGAACATCCCGAGTGGTGTGGTATTAATGAGCAGTTTATGATCATGAACAATTCTAGGCGTAATATCATCGTACGTGAAATCAGCGGCAGCCCCTCTAGATACACTCTTGTACGGTATACCCATTTGAATAAGAGCATACCGAACGGCTAAGCTACTACCTCCCGTTCCAAAAATCAATGCCTGAATTTTTTCTGTAGGTAACAGTTCCCTTATGCTACTGCTAAAGCCCATATAGTCCGTATTGTCACCATATAATATGCCATTTTTTACTGTTACTGTATTTACGGCTTTTATCGTTTTAGCAGCTTCACTTAGGTGATCCAAAAATGGGATAATGGTTTGCTTATGTGGTACCGTAACATTAATGCCAGCTAAGTTTTCTTGGACAATTAATTTCTTAATATCTGCAATATTGGCTAATTCATATGCAGCATATTGGCAGTCGCTGACACCCAGCAAACCAAACTTTTCAGTAAAGTATGCCGGCGACATTGAATGCCTCACTGGAAATCCAATAACTCCATATTTTTTCATTCTACCTCTGGGCTATATTTATCCAATAAGAAAACCAAGACCATCGCAACAATCATTATTCCAATTGCTGCCAGTAGATGTGGATTGGTACCGTAAAGAAAATTTTCGGTTAGTTGAGAGAAACTAGTTGGAAGTACGCTTTCGGAAAATTTTACCACTTCTACTCCTTTACTATTGGTCCGCGTTTCTAATACCGCCTGCCATGGCCACACCTTATTTAGCGAGCCAATAAGAAAGCCCGTGAGTACGGCAAGCGTTGGATTCGGATATTTATTAAACGTAAAGGTAAGCAACTTGGCAAACGTCAATAGACCAACCACCATTCCTATACCAAAAGCCACTATAGTGAGCGTTTCTGGACCAAAAGGATGATGGGTAAATTCTTCTATAGCGGGCATTATAATGGTGTACATACCCATCAAGAGCAATACAAAACTGCCTGAAAGACCGGGCAACATAAGTGCTGATACACCTATAACTCCTGCTAGAAATACGACAAACAAATGCTCGCTTCCTTGACTTGGTGCCGCTATGGTCACCCCATAGACCAATACTGCCCCTAGTACCAAAAGCACCATTTCTAGGCCGCTCCATCGTTTTACTTGCTTACCTATAAGAGGAATAGACGCCACTATTAATCCAAAAAAGAAACTCCATATATGCACCGGATGCGTCTCAAGCAGTTGTACCACAAGCTTTAGCCCTACTACAAATCCTATGACCATGCCTCCCAATAGTTTTGCCAAGAAAAGGCCGTCAATTTTATGCCAGACTGCTTTTATCCCTTTTTCTTTGAATATTTTGAACAAGCCTAGGTTGACACTTCCAATAGAAGTGAGTAATCGCTCATATATTCCTGTGATGAAAGCAAGTGTACCTCCTGAAACACCAGGAATAACCTCTGCTACACCCATTGCTGCTCCTTTGAGCATTATTTTTATCGTTTCTCTCATATACTGAAGTGGACAAAAGTACTAACTACTTACTGCTATCGTTCTATCTTCGCACCAACAATGAAAAAAACATTCGCCATCATCGTTTTAGGATTGAGTCTTATTCTTGTATTTGATAGCTGCAAAAGCAAAAAACATTACCGGTATAAAGGTCCTACTAAAAACTGTAATTGCCCAAATAAATAGCGAATTGAATTGACGGCTGACTGCATCGGACAGTCACTCAACTCCGTTGGCTAGTAAAGGGTCACCTTACGTTTCTTGGTCTTAAAATGCCAGCGCAGGTAATTTTCCATTGTAATATCTAGCTTATTGGGGTGAATATTGTAATTAAATCCTAGCCTGTTCAAGAAGACCAAGTTCTCTCCTATTTTAACCTCATAGCCTACACGAGCTCCTATCATCTTCCGGTAATCGTGTACAACAGGGAAGTTTTTTATCCCCACACTATGATACAGCTGCTCGCCCCATGGTCCTTGGTATTGATAGCTATCCCAGTAGTTAAGCACAAACTGATACTCCTTGTGTGTAAGCCTAAGTACACCCAATTGCCCAACACCGTCTATTATCCCATTTACTTTGTTGTCACTTCTGTCTTCATAGAAAGCAGCATGGCCCGCCATGTACAACTGCGTATGCTCATTAAAAACATGTGTAAACTCCAAACCGTATGCGAAATTGTACTCTACAGCATTTGGAGAGCTATTGAAATCTATCTCACCAGCACTGTGCACTGTTAGACCTTGAGCATTCAGACTTAGTTTATTCTGGTCATTATTTAGCAGGTTTAGGTACATATTATACCCTGCCACAAAGCGTTCATTTTTCGGATCATTGTAGTATATCATATCATGCCAGTCTATCCAAGCATCGTAGGATAACCGTTTGCCCGGTTTGGTGATTTGTAGTCCTTGTTCAAAGCGATCAGTAATTACTTTCTCATAATCATACAAAGGCTCTATCATCCCGTGCTGCAGCGTTCCATTCAAACTACCAAAGACTATATTATGCTTGAGAACATCGGTAAAAGTAAATTTAAAATAGGGCTCTATGCTCCGTATATCTGGATTGCCAAAATCATATCGTAGATTAAACCCCGCATAAATTTGAGCTTTTTCATTGAAGGCATACTGTACGTAAGGCATTACTTGTGTGCCGATATAGGTAGAGCCTTTGTCTACTCTTGAAAGGTACTCTGCATTGCGAAAATAGCTCATGTTGTCAACATGAAACTGGAGGTGCGATGAATCTATTGTCTGCTCGTATTTATCATTATCAAAAAATGAATTTTCGTACTGACTGTATACATTAGTGCACGTAATCATCCCAATTAAAACTGCAATATATTGTTTGAGTATCATGTAGTATATCCTTAATATTGCTTGCAAATAAGCAACTTTGTACGGTCTTATCATAACTATACGATTTTTGGCATGTCATTTGGATCTGTAGCTAGACACACCAAACAGCCATGAAACACATACCTACCCTATTGCTCATCCTACTTTTGGTCCTTACCAGTGCTTATACTAACGAAGGGATGGAGCGCCAAGAGCTGCGCACTACCAGCAACGAAGCATTTATGCATGGCGAGCAGCTCAAGTATAGAGTGCATTATGGATGGATCAATGCAGCAAGCGTTAGCATCAAAGTAGCAGACAAGCCTGTAACAGTTAACGGACGTGAGACATACAAGATAAGCGCATACGGACGCACATACCGTACATTTGATTGGGCATTTAAGGTACGGGATCACTTTGTTAGCTTCTTAGATAAAAAAAGTATTGCTCCAATCAAGTACTACAAAAATGTACAGGAGGATAACTACCGCGATGAGGACCTTGTCTTTTACGACCACGCGAAAAAACACATGACGGGTCAACAGAAGAGTATGGATATGCCAGCCTACGTGCAAGATGTAGTGAGCGGTATATTCTATGCCCGTACCATCGATTATGAAAATACAGTTGTAGGTACATCCTTCCCAATAGATATCTACTTGGACCAGGAGATCTACAACCTACAGTTTAAGTACTTGGGCAAGGAAACCATTAAATCTGACTTAGGTAAGGTAGTGTGTTATAAACTACGTCCGCAACTTGTGGTAGATCGTGTATTTAAAGACGAGGATGATATGACTATTTGGATAAGTGCCGATGCCAATAAAGTACCGATACGCGTAGAAGCGTCTATCTATGTAGGTAGCGTTAAAATTGACATCACTAAAGCCACCGGCCTTAAGAACGCATTTAGCAGTAGAAAATAATCGAGTAGACTTATCTGTTGTTTGTTTCCACTTATGAGGAAAGCTAGCCGTTTGTCATTCATATCCCAAAGTTGGACAGCATTTTATTTGGGCAATGGGTACACTATATTGACGCTAACAATGAAACACATTATATTTCATCCAACTCAAGCAACTGTGACAGTGTACACTCAAAGATGTTGCAAATATCTATCAATCGCTCCAATGTAACGCTACTTGATTCTGTCTCAATATAAGCATACATCCGGGATGAGATATGAAGCTCATTTGCAACCTGTGCCATACTTAAGTTGCTCAACTTCCTAGCTTGTCGTAATTTTTTGCCAATATTTAATGACGAGTACATAATCATATTTTCAAAAAAACAATTACTCAGGCACATTGAAATAATGTAGCTAGTAATCATTGCGTCATCTTTTTTATCCTAAAAACTATCTTTTGATAGTACGCTGCCTCACTTTACCTTTACCGCCGTAACTTATGAACTACCTAAACGGCGAAAACCTGAGTAAAGACTTGGGTGAGAGGATTCTCTTTCAGGATTTAGACCTGAGCATCAACAAAGGAGATAAAATAGCTCTAGTTGCCAATAACGGTACAGGTAAAAGCTCTTTGCTAAAAATACTCGCTCAGGTAGAAGAACCCGACAATGGTATAGTACGACTCCGAAAAGGAATACGCTCTGCCTATTTACCACAAGAACCCACCTTTGATGATGGAACCATACAAGAACTCATAGACCATAGCAGCTCGCATATCATGGCAACTATACGTGTGTATGAGGCTTCACTAGAAGCGCAAACGCAGGATTACACAACAGAGACGCAGCGAAATTTCGAAAACGCCTCGGCCGCCATGGATGAAGCCGATGCTTGGGATTTTGAGCGGAAACTTAAAGAACTCCTTACCCGATTTACCATTACCAACTACGACCAACCCATAAGCTCACTTAGTGGTGGGCAAAAGAAACGACTGGCCATAAGTTTGGCCATACTCCAAAATCCAGACTTACTTCTACTCGATGAGCCTACCAATCACCTCGACTTGGATATGATAGAGTGGTTAGAAAAATACCTAAGCAACTCCAATATGAGTATCCTCATGGTAAGCCATGATCGTTACTTCCTGGACTCAGTATGTAATCAGATTATCGAAATGACTGACGGTAGGCTGCAAAACTATAGTGGCAACTATGCTTACTTCTTGGAGAAAAAAGCAGAAATGGATGCTGCGAATGCTGCAGAAATTGGAAAGGCTCAGCAGCTAATGAAAACAGAGCTGGAGTGGATGAGACGCAGTCCTAAGGCGCGTACTACCAAGAGCAAATCGCGTATTTCTGCATTTTATGAAACGGAATCTAAGGCCAAAAGTGGTAAGAAGACCCAAGACCTAGAACTAGCGGTAAAAATGACCCGTATTGGGGGTAAAATTCTCGAGCTAAAAAAGCTTCACAAGGCGTATGGCAAAACAGTTATTCTCAAAGGATTTGATTACACGTTCAAAAAAGGTGAACGGATAGGAATTGTAGGGAAAAATGGTTGCGGTAAATCCACTTTTCTCAATATGGTGATGAATCTGGAACAGCCAGATAGTGGTAAAATAAACCGTGGGGACACTATTGTTTTTGGCTATTATAGCCAAGAGGGAATGAAAAACCTGAAACCTGAAAAACGCGTAATCGACGTAATGAAAGACGTGGCTGAGGTAATCACCTTAGCTGATGGAGCTAAAGTGACCGCTAGCCAAATGCTAAAACTCTTTCTTTTCCCCCCTCAGATGCAAAACCAACGCGTAGAAAAGCTAAGTGGCGGAGAAAAAAGAAGACTCTATCTACTAACCGTTTTAATGCTAAATCCCAATTTTCTTATCCTTGATGAGCCTACCAATGATTTGGATATCCTAACACTCAATAAGTTGGAGTCGTTCCTAGCAGATTTTGGCGGGTGCATTATCCTAGTAAGTCACGATAGGTACTTCCTAGACCGCATTGTAGAACACATTTTTGTATTTGAAGGGCAAGGGGAAATACGCGACTATAACGGAAGCTACACTGAATACCGGCTAGAGCAAGAAGCCCAGGCAAAACAGCTTAAGAAAAATGCCAAGAAAGAAGCTATAGAAGCGGCTGAAAAACCAAAGCAAGAAGCTGCCAAGACCAAACGCAGTTTTAAGGAAAAGTATGAGTTTGAAGCGCTAGAGCAAGAGATAGAAAAACTCGAAGAAGAAAAAACCATACTAGAAGCAGAACTGGCAGAAAACGCGACAGATTTTGACATCATATCTAAAGCTACAGAACGACTGGGAATCGTACTATCCGACCTATCTACCAAAGGTGACAGGTGGTTGGAACTGAGTGAGCTAGACGAATAGAGGAGGATATTTACAGAACCGTCACTTCTACTTCTGAATCAAAGAACCTACCGCAAGACGACTGACTAATTAGCCTTTCTATTTTTTATTTTTTTGATGTATCGTACTATAAGAAGCACCAGAATAGGTAGAGGCATTTTTCTTCTTTATAATCTGAAGCTAATACCAAAAATAAGCTGACGTGGGGCCTGATATCTAGCAGGGTTATTGGGTGGTGTTCCACTCTCTTCTGGTCCAAGATACCTATCATCTCGCTGATTGTTTGGCAAGTCATCTCCGGGCTCCCAAGCTCTTCCAGTTACAGCGTTTATTATCTGAGCATTTTGGTTGTTGAATACATTACGCGCTTCTACACTTAGCGTTATTCCTTTACTCTTTTTGTTAGCAAATGTCTTGGTGATTTTAATATCGCCATTTATCCAAGGTGTAGCACGTTCTTCTAGGAATGAGTTCAAATCTGGGGCATACTCTGGTCTGCCCAATTGATTTTCTCCTTCGCGTATCATCGGTGTATATCGGAACCCACTTTGGTACGATGAGCTAAAATATAGCTGCATTCTCTGCATCCATTTACCATAGAGCCTGAACGTAGTATCTGGGGCGAAAACCACTCCTAGATTAATATTCCAAGGTCTATCCCAAGCCAAGTACTGCTCCGAACTAAGCGGCACTTCGCCATTTTGCTCTATCTGTAAGCTACTTTCTCTAGCACTGTTACTCTTTCCTTTAGCTAACTGATACGCTACGTTACTAAACGTACGCAGGTATTGCGTTACACGCCATATTAAATTAACCTCTGCCCCTTGTACTTTAGCATAGTCTTGGTTAATGTACATCGTCTTACTCACGGGTCTGCCTGTTTGGTCATTTACAATAACCCTACGGCTCACGATATAGTCGAACCTATTGTTGTTGTAAGCTGCTAGTGTAAGTCCAATGTTTTTTCCAATTTGTGATTTATAACCAACTTCATACGAAACGTTCACCTCCGGATTTAAGTCTGGATTGCCCAAGAACGAGAGGAAGCTTCTATCCTGAAACTCAGGATCTAAACCCGCATACACAAAACGTGGATGTGGCAGTCGCATACTATGGCTATAATTGAAGTACAACACATTGTTACTTGTAACAGGAAACGATACATTAATCTTTGGTAATACTCTTGCCTTGTACCTCAGACCAAAAACCTTTACCGTATTGCTGTTGTAATCGTCTCTCACTTGGCCTATTACGGGAGCATTTGGATTGTTCACAGCGTCATCTGCAAACTTGCCAGGTGCCCAGTAGTTGAAACGCACACCTAAGTTAGCAATGATGCCTTTATAAGTAATCTTATCACTGAAGAAGATACCGCCATTATTTGGCTTGACTTTCCATATATCATTCGAAGATCCTATACTAATGCTTGGGGTACTTGTACTATCATTGAGTTGAATAGGTGCTCCTACCCAAGGTCGTGTTACATCTATCCATTGGTACTCGTTGAACTTTTGCTCCCAACCGAAATTCATCTGGTGGGTCTTATTCACTGGGTAATAACGGAAACTTGTTTTAATGGTATGCTCTTTAGCATAATGATCATGCCACAGCGAACTTATTCCGCCATTATTTATCAATCCAGGACCGGGCAGTACGAATTGTACATTCCCATTTGGATTAAAAATTTGAACAGGATCTGTAACAATACTCTGCTCATCAAAAACTTGGTCTACACTCTCAGTTCTAAAAGATCTGCCATTGGCATCTGCACGCAAATTGGTAAACAACCTACCCAATGCGAGTGTTCCAACAAGTTGTTTGGTAAGTGTACGGCGTACATTAATAGCCGTGAGGTTAGAGTGATGCGTATAGGTTGTTGCGTTATCCAGGTTCAAGCTTCTATCAAACTGGAAACCAGGAGCTAAAATAGCGTCGAACCCTACAATCTGAAGTGTTCGTGTATTTTGATTGATACTTAAACTATGTTGATTGGTTATTGATATTTTCGTCTTTTGATTCAACTCATGACTTAGCTTAAATGTGTGTGTAAACTGATTGGCCTGCCGTGGTGCCCACATACTATCATTGGTTGCAAACAATGAACTATGCAATTGATTTGCTGTAGGGCCAAAGTAGTAATCTGTGAGGTTGAGCGTGACATTATTAAAATAGTAAAACTTTCTGTCTTTTATTTTCACCTTTCCTCCCACAGAGAGCTCACCTATATCGGTATTCCAACCGTAGCTTGGATTACCCCCAAAATTATCTCTTTGCCAACTTCCTGCTATTTCAAATTTTTCTGAACCTTCTTTTATGGTTGTACTAATAACACCAGC
>CAJXIQ010000019.1 GCA_913054375.1 uncultured Bacteroidota bacterium | reverse complement strand
AAAGAAATTGGTGGATCAGGCATGCAGCAGAGACGCTATTCTTAGTAAAAAGAAGATCACTATTGACGAGTGGGAAGCACTCGTAAGAATGAGCCGCGGAGATGGTAGAAAATTACTCAATGCCTTGGAGATTATTGTTAATTTTAAAGGAGGAAAGAGTATCACCATTACCAATAAACTGGTAGATGATGTTGTACAACAAAAGCTTGCTATGTTTGACAAAGGAGGAGAACAGCACTATGATATTGCCTCTGCACTCATCAAATCCATACGTGGCAGCGATCCAAATGCTGCGGTATATTACTTAGCCAGACTCATAGAAGGTGGCGAAGATCCTAAATTTATTGCTCGCAGGCTCATTATCGCTGCCAGTGAAGATATAGGAATGGCTAACCCCAATGCCCTTTTACTGGCAAACGCTGGTTTTGATTCCGTCAGTAAGGTAGGTTATCCGGAGTGCCGTATTATTTTGTCTCAAATAGCAACATACTTGGCCAGTAGTCCAAAGAGTAATGCCAGTTATTTAGCTATCAACAAGGCCCAAGCTTTGGTCAAAGAAACGGGAGATTTGAGTGTGCCACTTAACCTAAGAAATGCCCCAACAAAACTGATGAAAGACTTGAACTATGGAAAAGGCTACAAATACTCACATGACTTCCAAAACAACTTTGCATTTCAAGAATTTTTACCCGAACAGATAGCCGGCAGACAACTGTATGATCCTGGAGACAACACTGCAGAAACTAAAGTAAGAGAAAGGCTAAAAGCCCTTTGGAATGACAAATATGGGTATTAGTCAATAACACTAAGCTCCAAGCGCTCAATTTTCTGTTCACTTGCCTCAAGAATACGAATCTCAAAATTATCAATTACGAAAATATCATCTGTCTTTGGGATATCTTCCAAATTACTTAACACAAAACCACCGATAGTCTCGTAGTCGCCTTCGGGTATATGCAGTTCGTACTTCTCATTGATATAGTCTACTTCTAGTTTAGCATTGAGCTGATACACACCCTCATCAGTCACTAACTCGTTTTCTTCTTCCACCTCATCATGCTCGTCCTCTATCTCTCCAAAAATTTCTTCCATGATATCCTCCACAGTGATGATACCGGCAGTGCCTCCATACTCATCTACTACTAGAGCTATACTTTTTTGCGTACGGCTAAATTCGTTGAGCATATCATTGGCACTTTTACTCTCATTGGTTATAAGAATTGGGATTAGTATAGACTTAATTGTTTTGGGTTTTTTATGCAGGTCTAAGTGATGCGTATAACCGATAATATTATCTACATTTTCTTGAAAAACCAGTATTTTAGAATGTTGTGTGTCTATAAAAAGCTGTTCTAAATCGTTGATACTACTGCTGGTATCAATCGCTGTTATCTCTGTGCGGGGTACCAGACAATCACGCACTTTTACATTCCCAAAATCCAATGCATTTTTTAGTATTTCCGTGTCTACTTCTTGGTCATCTCCATCCACACTACTCTGAGCAGATTGCAAGATAAAATGATCAAGATCTACCTTACCAAAAGCAGGTATTTCCTCCGTAAAATCTCCAGGAATAAGCCCATTCAGGACTTTGTTACTCAACCATAGTACAAACTGAACTATAGGCCAGAGCAGCACATAAAATACTTGAAACGGATAAATTAAAACACTTAATATCCCACTTGGATTTAGTCTAAAGAGTGCCTTGGGCAAAAATTCTGCCGTGATTAAAACAATAGCCGTAGAAATAAACGTAGCAAAGAGTAACGCAGGAAACGCACTAAAACCAAATGCATCTTCAATCTTAGGCCGAAAAATCTCCTCCATGGTAATACCGTAAATTACCAATGCTATGTTATTCCCTACCAAGAGGGTACTAATAAATTTGCTTGGAGACTTAATGTAGCTAGAACACATTTTAGCCCAATGCTTGCCTTGATTACTCTTCAATTCTATTCGAAGCTTATTCGCAGAAATAAATGCTATTTCCAAACCAGAGAAGAATGCTGAAAGTATCAGCATAAGAATAACGAGCAGTGCCAACGACATTTTATGATGCAAAAATAGCGTAATGTATTAAACCTGCGTTCTTGCCCTGAAAATGAATCATCTTCAAGTGAATCAGTACCCTACCTAACTTTTTAATACCTTCGTCGTTCAGAACAAAAACAAATGAGGAACCGGAAAGGAAGACTATGTGGAGCTAAATGGCTACCCGGTGTACTTGAGACATCTGGTTCTCGACGAAAAAAGGGGACTCGAATTTCTAGGCACATAAAAAAATACATACTACCTAGCTACATCTTTTTATTGACTTTGGGATCTTGTAAGGAAAGAGAACAGCCCACCTTACAGGTATTTCCTGTGATTGAAATATCTACCGAAATGGGTGATATGTATGTATCCCTTTACGATGAAACACCAGTACATAAAGCTAATTTTGATAGCTTAACAAAAGCACGTTTCTACGATAGTACAGAGTTTCATAGATGTGTAGACAATTTTGTGATACAAGGCGGAAGCCCAACGAGCAAAGATGAAAATCGTAATAATGATGGAAGCGGTGGTCCTGGATACACCCTACCTGCGGAAATTGATTCTAGTAAATTTCAACATTTCTACGGAGCATTGGCAGCAGCTCGTAATGGCAACATGACCAATCCCAAACGCAGATCCAGCGGCTCTCAGTTCTATATTGTTACAAATCCAGAAGGAGCTCATTTCCTAGATGGTGAGTATACCACATTTGGCAAAGTCCTAGCAGGAATGGATGTGGCCAAAACTATAGAAAGTCAACCCAAAAACGGGAGCGATTTACCCAATGATCGTATAAAAATGACAGTAGCATACGTATATTTTACTCAAACACAGCTTGACGAAAAAGGAATAATATTACCATAATGAAAATTAGAATAAAAGACAACTCTGTGCGCTATCGACTGTCCCAAAACGAAGTAACCAATCTCGTACAGAACGGCGAAACCTGGAGTACTTGTCAATTTATGACGGGAGAAATAACATACGGTATCCTTGCAACTGACGCACACAAAATATCGTGTTGCTTTGAGAATAGTAAAATAACCACTGCCATACCTAAAAGCCTCCTATTGAACTGGGATACAGACGAGCGAGTTGGTTTTGATCATACAGTAAATGGCCTATTTATCCTTTTAGAAAAAGATTGGCAATGCCTAAAACCACGTGATCACGAAGACGAAAGCAACCTGTATCAGCATCCAGCGTCATCCTAGGAAAACTGATTGTACACGGAATACATGACCCCAATGAACGAAGGCCTACGTCCCATAAAAATTACTAAATCTAAGAATGGTACCTCTTTAGATACAGATGATGTAGTGGCCGTAGAAGCACCGCTCGAGATACAAGTAAAACTTTGGGACGAAGACGAGCCACGAGCGATATCCGTAACCATGCGTACCCCTGGAGACGATGAAGAATTGGCGTTAGGTTTTTTGCTTACTGAAGGAATACTACAGCGCTACACTGAAGTAAAAGCGGTAAAATACCTGGGCGAAAATGTAGTAAAAGTCTACCTAAATGCAGGAGTTACTATAGATTTACAGAAAGCCGAACGCAACTTTTATACTACCAGTAGCTGCGGAGTATGCGGTAAAGCAAGTATAGAAGCGATTACAACTAAAACCCAGTTTTTAATACAAAATAAGGCAACACTCAAAGATGAAATACTCTTCGGGTTGAAAGCAAAACTGGCTAAGCAACAGTCCCTATTCACAGCTACTGGCGGCATACATGCGGCAGCGATTTTTAGTGAAACAGGCAAATTAATAACGCTGCAAGAAGACGTAGGAAGACACAATGCGTTGGACAAACTGATTGGAGAAGCTTTTCGTAGAAATCAACTTCCTCTTGAAAAAAGTATTTTACTCCTGAGCGGAAGAGCCAGTTTTGAACTAATACAAAAGGCAACCATGGCTGGCATAGGAACCATTGTTTCTGTAGGATCTCCAAGCAGTTTGGCGGTAGAGCTGGCCAAAGAAAACGGACAGACACTGATTGGATTTTTAAAAGAGCACAGTTACAATAGGTACTCATAATTAATCGGGTTTCCCTATATTTGAAAAAGGAGGACGCATTAGAAATAAATGGATCTGATCAAAAAAGAAGCTGCATATAAGACAAAATCCGGCAGGCAAGATGCTTTAAGTATGCAGTTCATTTAAAGAATAAAGGCCTTAGTTCTAAACGAGTACTCACCACGAAATACCTCGCTCCATGTCAACCCAAAAAATAGAAATAGAAAACTTTGACTTCACTGGTCTTATACTAAAAGAGCCAAAAGAAAAAGCAGTTGGTTTACCCGCTATCATATCATCGGTAAAACAGGCCGCTAAGTACATGGACCCCATTGAAGCCTTCAAGCTTAGTCTCGAAATAAATCAAAAGGGAGGCTTTGACTGCCCTGGGTGTGCATGGCCAGATCCGGAT
The DNA here is from genome assembly GCA_913054375.1 of uncultured Bacteroidota bacterium. Lineage (GTDB taxonomy): Bacteria > Bacteroidota > Bacteroidia > NS11-12g > UBA9320 > UBA9320. Next base: position 18,057 of record CAJXIQ010000019.1, on the reverse strand, counting down.
GATGACCGCTCCGCCTTAGGCGAATACTGTGAGAATGGCATCAAAGCTATAGCTGAAGAAGCCACTAAAATGTCTGTTACCAACGATTTTTTCGCAGAGCACTCCTTAACTGATATTTCAAAATTATCGGATTTCAAAATAGGGAAACTAGGTAGACTTACCCATCCAATGATGCTAAGAGAAGGAGCTACTCATTATGAGCTTATCTCATGGAAAGATGCATTCGACGTAATAGCCAAGGAGCTCAATGCTCTAAGCTCGCCCAACGAAGCAATATTTTACACGAGCGGGCGCACCAGCAATGAAGCGGCCTACCTCTACCAGCTATTTATACGTGCATATGGCACCAATAATCTGCCAGATTGTTCTAACATGTGCCACGAGAGTAGCGGCGTAGCCCTATCTCATACCGTTGGCATAGGCAAAGGTTCTGTTACACTAAACGACTTGCACGCAGCAGAAGTCATTATGATAATGGGGCAAAACCCAGGAACCAATCATCCACGGATGCTGTCTGCGTTAGAAAAATGCAAAGTTAATGGAGGCAAAATAATTACCGTAAACCCGCTACCAGAGGCAGGTTTACTCAACTTTACAGATCCGCAGTCACCCTTCAAAATGATGAAAGGGGGAACATCACTTACTGACATTTTTGCTCCAGTAAAAGTAAATGGAGATGTAGCCTTTCTTAAAGCTATTATGCTGCTATTGGTAGCAATGGAGGATACCAATCCAGGCAGTATATTGGACTGGGATTTCATAAGAGAGCATACCCACGGATTCAAAGATTTTTTAACAGAGCTCAAGAAAGAAGACATAGCAAACTGCATAGTAGAAAGTGGTGTAGATGAAGAAACAATAACCCAAGTAGCTCAGCTCATGGCGGATAATGATAAGATTATCATTTGTTGGGCTATGGGGCTTACCCAACAAAAAAATGGGGTGGGCAACATACAAGAAGTCGTAAATCTGCTCCTAATGCGAGGAGCCATAGGCAAAGTTGGAGCAGGAACCTGCCCTGTGCGTGGCCACTCTAACGTGCAAGGCGATAGGACTATGGGCATATGGGAAGCACCTAAGGATGCATTCCTCGATAAACTCGAAGAAGTACACGGCATAAAAGCACCACGAGAGCACGGCTACCACGTAGTATCCGCAATAGACGCTATGAGGACTGGCAAAGGCAAGGTTTTCATTGCTATGGGAGGCAATTTTCTGAGTGCTACACCCGACACACATTACACTGCAGCGGCATTACAAAACACAAATTTAACCGTACAGATAAGCACGAAGCTAAATCGGTCACACCTTGTTACGGGTAAGCAAGCACTGATACTTCCCTGCTTAGGACGTACGGATAAGGATATACAAGCGAGCGGAGAACAATTTATAAGCTGTGAAAACAGCATGGGCGTGGTGCAAAGTTCCCAAGGGATACTTACGCCACCCAGTAAACACCTTAAAAGTGAAATAGCTATAGTTGCTGAAATGGCAAGTGCCACTCTGAAAGAATCGAAAATTAACTGGGCAGAAATGGCTGGTAACTATGATACGATTCGTGAAGTTATACAAGCCACCATTCCTGGTTTCAAAAACTACAATGAGAGGGTCAGACGACCAGGTGGATTCTATTTACCAAACGGAGCCAGAGTAAGAATTTGGGATACCGCAACGGGTAAAGCAAATTTCACTACCAACACAATACCTCACAACAAGCTAAACGCAGGGGAGTACATCATGATGACTCTTCGCAGTCACGACCAATACAATACTACACTCTACGGCCTAGACGATCGATACAGAGGTATATACAGCGAGCGTCGCATTGTAATGATGAATATTAAGGATATGAAACTACGTGGATGGAAAGAGAAACAAGTAGTGAATCTATTCAGTGAGTTCAATGGTATAATACGAGAAGCTCTTAATTTTTTGATAGTACCTTATCCTATCCCTGAAGGAAATGTTGCTACATATTTTCCCGAAGCAAATCCACTCGTACCTATTGATTCATTCGCAGATAAAAGCTTTACCCCAACAAGTAAATTTGTGAAAATCACCATAGAATCCGTATCTTGAACCCATTATGGGAACCAAGAGCAGAAAGAAAAAAAACACGAACAGAAAACGTAACATTTACATCCTAGGGATTGGTATGGGATTATTAATCGGTGTCGTATTCGGAATAGCAAGTGGAAGCATGATTATGAGCATCATCGTATGCGGTATACTTGGCTATGGAATGGGGTATGCCATCCATAAAACGATTACGGGGTAATGAGTCTACAAGGTGTAATTTTAATGGGAGGACGAAGCTCCCGCATGGGACAGGATAAATCCCAGCTTGCCGTTTCCTCGTCTATTCTCCAATACAATAACCTGTCTGCTGCCACTCAGCATGCCAAAGAGCCTAGAACACTTGCAGAACTTGCTCACTCAAAACTCAAATACTGCGTGGATAATGTCCATTTTTCTATAAATAAAAATCAGGCAAAACTTGGTCTTGCCAACACAATATTAGATGAGTACGAAGGAGAAGGGCCACTATCGGGCATTATCTCCTCTTTGAAAGCTACTAAATCCCCAATCGTAGTATTGGGAGTAGATATGCCTCTCGTCACCATCCAGAGCATCAATAATCTGATCCAGCAACGCAATTGGGATTTGCTTACCACTACCTTTTACCATACTCAGAGTAATACGTGGGAACCAATGCTCAGCATATGGGAGTATGAAACACTACCATGCTTAGAAAACTATTTTGATAATGGCGGTCGTTCAATACAAAAATTCTTAAATCAATTTGGAAACCAGCGTGTACCCATTCCTAATTCAGAAGAATTTACCAATATAAACACCCTAGAAGAATACAGCAACCTAAGGTTGCTCTCCTAAACATCTCTCGAAAATCCCATTGTTAGCATATTGTATAATTTACACATGCTTTATATGACTTAATTTACTAGGGCAATAGCTCACTCGCTACTATCTGAAAACTGCGAATACCGTAATGCTTGATAACGTCTTTTACCAAATGTGTGCGCACTACAAGCAAAAGATTCTTTTTATCATTGGACTCATAATTATCAATAATATACTTGGCTGCCATATGAATACCCTCATTTTTAAGCTCTAACTTACCCAGTTCATCCAATACTAAAAACTCAAAATCATACTGATCAAATGTCTTGATCAAAAGAAAGTTGGCAATTTTAAAAGTATCTTCTAAAAAGTGAAACTTTCCAACAGAAATGGTCTTTTCACTTTTTTTTGTAACCTCTAGCGGAAATTTCTCTTGGGTTTCAATATTGTACAGGTACTTATGGTCTTTCTTATCATCAGGACAGAGTATTCCTTTCACATTGTCCCATGTGGGAACCCACTCTTGCAATGCACTAGTTTTTCCAGTACGTATATCCCCTGCTAAGATGTAAATCATTATTCTTCTATTTTGAGATGGATACTATAAAGTATAGTGTCACCCATAAAATTGCGCAGCTTATTCAGCCCTTTTTCTTGTTTATTCTCACTCCAAGCAAGTTTGGTTACTTTTCTGAGGTAAGGCAGCAATGTCAATGTCTCATCTACCTCTTCTTGTACTTTATGTTTCTTAGTTTCTAGGAATTGGGAGAAGTATTTTTTAAACAATGGAGCAACTATATAATACCACGTCAAAAGTATCCCAGTACTACGCAGAAAAACATACAGCCAGTTTTTCCATACGGCATCTCCATCTGTAATGAAGAAATAGTACGTTGATATTAGGGCAAAGAAAATCCCAAAAATCACCCATTGCCTCCATCTACCACGTTTCTTTTTAGCTAGTCCTACTTCATCATCAAATTCTATAGCCTGTATCTGGTATTTTACATTGCCTTGATTTACCTCGAGGTATCTAACAATGTCATAGATAATGTACCCAATCAATATCCCGAGCAACGCATACAGCCATAAGTAAATAGAAATGAGTGCTGTAGACGAAAATATATTGCCTAAGAACCCCATGCGATCTATTATATAGTCACTAAACGAATTGATAGCCTCCCACAGACTCTTCCCGTAAATGAGCGTAAGAACTAAAAGTTTTTGTAAAGCAGACTCTATAAGGGTAATGACGCCAAGCAGCATAGCGCTCCACTTACTTAAACTCAAGTTGCTATAAATAAGGGCAGCCATTAATGCCTGAAAACTCACCGCTAAGTAGGATGTGGGAGGAGAATGGGGACTCACCGCTAATTTTATAATAAGCACTACAAGCAACGACCTAAAAATGGTCTTTCTTTTATCCTCCGCAAAGTACGCTATGAGGCTAACTAGAACTATTGCAAAACCACCTACAAAAAAACCTGTGAACGGAGACTGTAATGCATGCAAAACACCTCCAAGACCAGCTTCGCTGAGAGCCCAAAGGGCCGTCAGTCTTGCTATTATTTTTGCGTTGCGTTGCATGTTCCAAAAATACGTATTTGCAATGAATTTACGATGCCTTTTTTCGATCGATAAAACGAGCTAAACCCCTATATTTGAAAAACAAAAAAGGAGCACTGGTCAGTGCTCCTTTTTCTTGTAAATAGTTTTTTTTAAACCGAAAAACTCTCTCCACATCCGCATGATCTGCTTGCATTTGGATTATTAAATTGGAAACCTTTCCCGTTTAGTCCGTCTGTAAAATCAAGCTCTGTACCACACAGGTACAAGAAACTTTTCATATCACACACTACTTTGTATCCATTACTTTCAAAAACTTGATCGTTCTCTTGCTCCTCGTTGTCAAAGTCCATTTTATAACTAAGACCTGAACAACCTCCACCCACCACAGATACACGTATGAAGTACTCACCGTCTAATCCTTCAGTAGTCATAATCGTACTTACTTGACTTGCTGCTCTTTCTGATACTGTTATCATATATTTTCCTGCTACAATTGTCTACCTCTATCCGCTAAAGCTGCAGAGGGATACACTATTGCTAATAATGTTTTTTATCGTCTTCTATTGGCTCCAATCCCTGTTTTACACGGTAGTCATTGATCGCCATTTTAATAGCATCTTCGGCCAATACAGAACAGTGAATTTTTACCGGAGGTAAAGCAAGTTCCTCTACTATTTCCATATTGTCTATAGCCATAGCGTCCTCTACGCTCTTACCTTTGAGCCATTCTGTAGCGAGCGATGAAGATGCGATTGCTGATCCGCAACCAAATGTCTTGAACTTCGCATCTTTTATGACACCAGTTGCATCATCTACTTCTATTTGCAGACGCATTACGTCTCCGCACTCCGGAGCTCCTACTAATCCTGTACCCACTGCGTTAGACTCTTTGTCTAGTGTTCCAATATTTCTTGGATTTTGGTAATGATCAATTACTTTTTCTGAATATGCCATATCTTTTATTGTTTTTCGGTTGTCAATCTTTTTGATTCGTGGTGAAACGAACTATTCGCTGACTACTGTTTATTTTCTAATTTCTACTAACTCTTAACATTCTCAATTAAACACGAGCTAGTGCTCCGCCCACTCTATTGATTTTAAGTCAATTCCTTCCTTGAACATCTCCCACAACGGACTCATATCTCGTAGCTTATTTACCGCTGTTTTCACATGGTCTATCGCAAAATCTATTTCCTCGTCTGTGGTAAAGCGTCCCAAGCCAAAACGCAAAGATGAATGCGCCAACTCATCATCCAAACCTAAACTCTTCAGCACATAACTAGGCTCTAATGATGCACTGGTACACGCACTACCACTACTTACAGCAATATCTTTGGTTCCCATCATAAGACCTTCTCCTTCTACAAATTTAAACGAAATATTTGCAACATGCGGTAGCCTGTGCTCAGCATTGCCATTCACATACGCCTCTTCCATCGTTAACAGTTCTTTTTCCAATCTATCTCGCATAGCACTAAGACGCACTGCCTCGTCTGCCATTTCGTTTTGACAAATTTCACAAGCCTTACCAAAACCTACTATACCCGGAACGTTCAATGTACCACTTCTCATTCCTCTCTCGTGTCCGCCACCGTCCATTTGACTGGTAACTTTAACTCTCGGGTTTTTACGTCTTACGTACAGTGCACCCACACCTTTAGGTCCGTACATTTTATGAGCAGTAAAACTCAATAAATCTATTCCATCCGCTAATACATCTACAGGTATCTTACCTACAGCTTGTGTAGCATCTGTATGGAATAGGATACCATTTTTCTTTGCAATAGCTGATATGCCCCTGATATCTTGCACTACACCTATCTCATTATTGCCGTACATGATGGTAATAAGAATTGTCTTGTCTGTAATCGCAGCTTCTAATTCTGCAAGGTTAATCAGCCCATCCTCATTTGGAGAAAGGTAGGTCACCTCACCACCCATTTTTTCTACTTTCTTACACGCATCCAAAGTCGCTTTGTGCTCGGTAGTCACTGTGATCATGTGATTCCCTTGAGATCCATACATTTCGTATACCCCTTTGATGGCTAGATTATTCGCTTCTGTAGCTCCAGAAGTGAAAATAATTTCTTTACTCGTAGAACCTATTAATCTCCCAACTTGCTCACGTGCATAGTCTACGGCTTCTTCTGCAGACCAACCAAAACTATGGTTTCTACTTGCTGCATTTCCAAATTTTTCGTTGAAAAAAGGCAACATGGATTCCAGCACTCTGGGGTCCATTGGGGTTGTACTATTATTATCTAGGTATATAGGAAAGTTCATTCTTGCTCGCTTGTGTTTATTTAGACTTAATCTAACTGCAAATATAACGGCTTACGGTCAATAAAGTTTGGACACTTCATCGGTTTTTTTGATTGAATCATAAGTATCAATTAATTGCGATTTGGGAATGACCACAGAAATACACAAAGCGACCTTCAACATTCAATAATAATCCCTTTAAAAAAAACAAAATGTTACCTTTACATCCTTACTTGTTATGCAATCAAAACCAACACAACGCATACTCACTGCCTTACTTTGTTTAACGCTGAATGCGACTACCTCAGCACAAAGTATAGACCACTGGGAATCAGCGGTATACAATACCGATCAATGGAGTTATTTTGTAGGCTCCAGTGAACCTTCCAGTCTATGGATACAGCCGAGTTTTAATGCAACTGCTTGGCCTGTAGGCCAAGGTGGTTTCGGATACGAAGATGGAGATGACAATACTACCATAGCCGCAACATCCTCAGTGTACATTCGTACGGCGTTTAATCTAATAGATACCGCTGCAATTGAGTATCTCATTCTACATGCAGACTACGATGACGCTTTTGTAGCATATCTAAATGGAACAGAAATAGCACGCAACAACATAGGCGCTGTAGGTACTCCCCCCACACACGACGCCCTTGCAAATACGTTTAAAGAAGCTCAGATATACGCTGGCAACCAGCCAGAATCCTACGAATTTAGTACTTCAGACTTTCGCTCGTTTATAAACGAAGGAAGCAATACCCTTGCTATTCAAATCCACAACCAAAGTCCTACCTCATCAGACCTGAGTAGTAACTTCTTTTTGACCCTTGGTCTAAGCGACAATTCGAACAACTACAGAAACACACCTGAATGGTTTCTGGCACCAAACATGGGCAGCTCCCTACCCATCTTTGTCATTACCACAGACAACAACACTGAAATAGTTGATGAGCCAAAGATAGATGGTAACCTGGGCATTATTAACAATGCGGGGCGCAATAAGTTAGGAGATGCATTCACTGGATATGATGGACGCATAGGTATAGAAATACGTGGCGCATCTTCTCAGAGTTTCCCAAAAAACAACTTTGGGTTTGAAACGAGACTTGCCAACGGTGAAAACAATAACGTTTCACTACTTGGCATGCCAGAGGAAAATGACTGGATTTTACACGGCCCGTATTCAGATAAATCCCTACTTCGTAACGTACTTGCTTATCATCTTGGCACTGAAACCGGTGAGTATACCCCAAGAACACAGCTTTGTGAGCTGTATATAAATGAAGATTACCGCGGGGTGTACATGCTCACCGAAAAGATAAAACGAGATAAAAATCGTGTCAATATAGCCAACCTAAAAGAAGAAGATATCGGTGGCGAAGAGCTGACTGGTGGTTATCTGCTACAAATAGACCGAGATGATGAGTCTACAGAATTAGATGGCTGGAGGTCGAATAGTTTCCCACAAAAATTTTATGCTTTTCATGATCCAGACCAAGACGAACTACAACCAGCACAGCGTGAATATATCGAGACATTTATCCGTTCTTTCGAGACTTCAATGGCATCTTCAAACTATGTTAAAGACTATACCACCTTTGTAGATCGCAGTTCTTGGATTAACTATTTTCTAGCTACCGAAATAGGAAAGCACATAGATGCCTACAAACTCAGTTTTTATATGCACAAGAAGAAGTTTAGCAATGGCGGCAAGTTGCACTTTGGACCACTGTGGGATTTCAATCTGGGTTTTGGAAATTTTGATTTTGTGTGCTCCCCAGATCCACAAGGATGGACATACGAGTTCCAAGGTACATGTGACAATTCCCATCCATTTTGGGTAAAGAAAATGACCAATATACCTGAAGTATCTAATCAAATAAATTGCCGCTGGCAAGAACTACGCGAAGGGGCATGGCATACCGATAGTTTAATGCAATTCTTAGACGATAGGCTAACAGAAATGGGCGATGCTCCAGACCGCAACTTCCAGAGATGGCCTACACTCGGTACGTATGTATGGCCAAACAGCTACGTCGGAGACACATATGAAGATGAGGTAAATTTCCTGAAAACATGGCTCACACAACGCCTTGCTTGGATGGATGCTAATATGCTTGGCGACTGCAATTTGGCCAGTATCAAAAAGCAGCAGACTGAGTCAAAACGGTTCTCCATATTTCCAAATCCTACTGCAGGTATAATTTATGTGGAATCTTACTTGACCAATAACCAAGGAGCTGTCCTGCGTATTTTCAATGCACTGGGAGCCGAGGTAGCAATTCACAAAGCTCCTCATACCATAAATAAACTAGACATATCTAGCCTATCAAAAGGTGTATACACCCTAAAACTCTATCGCGAGAATACAGAGATTGGATTTGAAAAACTAGTAGTGAGATAGACTACCCTATCACTTTCTTACCGGTACAATACAACGGAGCATGCATGCTTCTGGGTTCTACGATGGATAGTTTGCGCGCAGCATCTGTTCTGAAAAACCTAAGGACACTCCATATACGCATACAGCAACATAGCAAAAACGCCATATACTTGGCAGAAAAATTTGAAGGCCTAAGGCTCAGAACCGTTTATCCTGGATTACCCTCTCACCCATCACATGCCATTTTGAAGTCGATGCTGAACCATGAGTACGGATACGGCGGCATGTTTACTGTAGACGTAGGTAACCTGGATAAAGCCAATGAGTTAATGGAAATGATGCAAAACAAAAACCTCGGCTACGTAGCCGTAAGTCTGGGTTTTTACAAAACACTTTTTAGTGCACCAGGAAGCTCTATATCCTCAGAGATACCAGAAGAAGAACAAAAAAAATGGGCCTAAGCGATGGTTTAATCTGCTTCTCTATAGGCCTAGATACAGATATAGAACGTACGCATACGGTCATGGTAGATTGCATGAGAGCTGTTGGCGTGCTGTAGATAAATGCGATATTAATTGGATATATAGTATCTAACTACATTTCTATTCCTTAAACTTGTACCAATGCAAAAGATAGAGCATATAGGTATTGCAGTAAGGGATATAGAAGAGAGCAACAAACTCTTTGCTAAGCTACTGAATACAGAACACTACAAAATGGAAGCGGTGGAGAGCGAAGGTGTTATCACCTCATTCTTTCAAGTAGGAGATGTAAAAATCGAACTCCTACAAGCCACCAAAGAAACTAGTGCTATTCATTCTTTTGTAGAAAAAAAAGGAGAAGGTGTGCACCATATTGCTTTTGCCGTGGAAGATGTAAATACGGAACTGAAGCGTTTGAAAGCTGAAGGTTTTGATGCGATACATCAAGAAGCCAAAGATGGCGCTGATGGCAAAGTCATTGCATTTCTGCACCCCAAATCTACCAACAGCGTATTAACCGAAATTTGTTCAGATAAAGATGCTACAAAATAAAAACGTACGACTCATCCTTGCCATACTGGGAGTACTGTTCCTGAGCTATGTCCTCTGGAATGTAAGATCCATCATATACTACTTCTTTGCTGCTGCTATCGTTGCATTCATAGCTAGACCGCTTGTGCGTGTACTGGGTAAAGTGAAAATAAAAGGGTGGTCTATACCCAATTGGCTTAAATCTACAGTGGTGCTTGCTACTTTTGTTGCTATTGTAGTAGGATTATTCCGAATGGTGATACCCACTATAATAGAGCAAGCACACATTATTTCTAAAATAGACACGAAAAATGTAGTGAGTCGCTTACAACCCCATATAGAATCGGTAAGCTCACTAATAGAGAAAGCCAACATTGATAAAGTAGAATTGCAAAATATCGTGCAAAAAGAAATCTCCAAAATATTCAGCATGGGAGATATAGGTACTTACGTTACGGGATTTTTAAGCGGAATTACAGGAACGTTTATTGCAGCGTTTTCAATTCTCTTCATAAGCTTTTTTCTACTAAAAGATGGCAGCATAGTAGACAATGTGGTGGGCAGTATGACACCCGATAAATACCTGGACAAAATCCGAACGATTTTCAATGAAACCAAAGATTTACTCACGCGCTATTTTGTGGGAGTTGTCATCCAAATAGGCATTGTTATGGTGGTTATTACCGTGGGGCTTACTATTTTAGATGTCAAAAATGCCCTACTCATCGGTGTTATTGCTGGCATCTTCAATATCATTCCGTACGTAGGACCTATTATGGGTGCATTACTAGGCATTGGCCTTGCAGCAACGGGCCAACTGGAGGCTCATCCAGACCTGAGCATGACCTCCTTTTTACTCGCTGCAATTATTCCTTTTGCTGTGGCTCAAGCATTGGACAATTTTGTACTACAACCGCTTATCTTTAGCAAGAGTGTAAAAGCCCATCCGTTAGAAATATTTCTAGTAATACTCGCTGCAGGATCTCTTGCTGGGGTATTGGGAATGATCGTGGCGGTACCTGCATACTCCTTCATACGTATAGTTGCCAAAGAGTTTTTCAATGGCTACAAAGTAGTGCAAGGCTTAACCAAAGACTTATAACCCAACGTAAAAGGAGGATGGTTACTCCCGCATTATTTTCTCCGTATGCACCGCATCTCCTATTCTTATTTTAAGAAGATAGCTGCCAGGGGCATACTCATGCAAATTTAGCATGTCTGCGTGCGTAATAGTCTGTGTACTGAGTAACCTGCCAGTGAGGTCGTACAGTGATACAACAGCGTCTCCTTTGACCTCTATACCCAAAGAACCTGCAGTAGGATTAGGACCAAAAGTATACGGCTTACTTACTGCTATCTCAGCTACATCTGCTGTCTCACTACAGATCATATCATACATAAATAATGCACTTGCATCTACTACTTCCATCGCTTTCTCCGCATTTCTGAAGTAACTCACGTGTGTATTGCTTTCTATTGTATTGAGAATACTAAATACACTATTTGCCTTAGCAGCACTATCCATCACAAAACTTCCGTCGAGATAGATTATATCTTGGGCAAGAACCTGAGCATAGCCTCCTTTGTAAGGCACGGTTGGATCTCCAACATCATGAAAACTAATGAATGGCGGATCACCGGAATCTAACCACGCTACATCATGCAAAGCTCCGCTATAGTTGAGCACACCACGTATCTTGATACTGGTGTCTGTATCTGTAATGCCATAAATGGGAGCGTGCATGGCTATTGCACTCGCTATCTCTGGGCTATATACATCTGTAGAATCGAGCATAGCCGCATGAATGGCTGCTATACCTCCAGAGGATATTCCTCCCACATATAGCCAGCTCATATCTAAACGATAGCTGTTTTCTGCCTTGGCATCATTATCCAAATAACGCAATGCGGACTTTAAGTCTTTGATAGCGCGTACTACGACGTCTTGCATTTCTTCCTTAGTAGGTATTGGAATAAGCGGTAAGTCGTAGATTCTATAATCTATGGTCACAGCTACATACCCTTTTTTGGCAAACATTTCACAAATAGGAGCTATATCTCTTCTACTGCCAGTAATAAAACTGCCGCCAAAACCTAGGACAACTACAGGCCGATTTACCGCGGCGTCATCCTCTGGTTCGTATACATCCATATAGAGCTCCTGCGCATTCCCTGCTATGGTTATCTCATCTGCAAACTTTATATCTTTGGTTACTTTTACGTTATCAAAGACATCTAATCTATACCGTTGTGTATTGCACGTAGAGTGGTCTTGGGCAAGCAGGCGTAAGGTTAGTAGAAGAAAAACTAAGTTAAAATAATAACGAATCATATCCAAATATACAGATTACTAATAGGTTTTTCCCTACAGGTAGAGTAACTATTCCTCAAAATAGGCATATTCCATTATATTGCCATCCCAAGACATTCATATGCGCTACAGAACATGCACCATTGCCTTCCTTGTATGCACCTTAAGTGCTGCAGCTCAGACCTATAAAAATACAAGTTGGTCTGGGAACATATACCTAGGAGCGAGCAACATGATGGGAGACCTAGGTGGAAGTAACTTTATTGGTAGCCGTGGCATATTCGATTATGACTTCAGGTCAAACAGACTTGCAGGTGGCTTTGGACTCAATTTGCATACTGGTGGCAGTTTTAGTTTAGGTCTCAATATCTTGGCAACTCGCTTGAACGGGGATGATGCTTTTTCTACCCTAGCATTTCAAACCGAGCGTAACTTAAGTGTGCGGACCGATTTAGTAGAAGCAGATTTACTGATGGAATACCATCCGTTTAGCCGCAGTAAAGGGTTCAATAGATTCTATATCTACAGTGGCATAGGTGGCATGTACTACCAACCAAAAGCAGAACTCGATAATGAGTGGTATAAGCTACGAGAGCTTGGCACAGAAGGACAATATTTAACTGATGGAGTTGGCCCATACTCTGAGCTAGACATTGTAATACCCTACGGTTTGGGATACAAATTTGGATTAACAAGGAGTACTTCACTCGTACTTGATTTGGGTATTAGAAAAACATTTACGGATTACTTGGATGATGTGAGTACTGTATATGTAGACCCTACAGAACTGCAGCAAAGCAATAGTAAACCTAGTCTTGTAGCAGAGCTGGCAGATAGAAGCGCAAGAGGAATGGCTACTGGAAGCATGCGTGGAAACCCGAACAAGAAAGACAGCTACCATATACTCGCTATCAAATTTGAATACATTTTCGGGGGTAAAAGCGGCAATGGATGTTACTACAATAGGAACCCACCAAAAACCAGAAGCACCCGCATAAACCAACGAAAAATGTTTACACGATGATATAGGTACAAGCTTATTACATTAGGATAAAATGAGATAGTACCTATCCACTAAATTCATTCATCGCTCCAGTGAGTCCTTTTATTATCCACGATTCTATGGCTTTGCATGCTCTGTCCTTTTGCAGAGCTACCTCTATTTCTTCATTCTTATCCCATTGGCCCAACACAAATTCTACTTGCCGTCCCTTTGGAAAATTGCCTCCAGCACCAAATCGTATACGATCATACTTATCACTACCCAGCTGAGCCTGTATATCTTTAAGCCCATTATGCCCTCCTGGACTACCCTTACCCCGTATGCGTAGCTTACCTACATCTATGGCAATGTCATCCGTTACGATCAGTACATTTTTAGGCTGAATGCGCTCAGCACTCATCCAATGCTTTACTGCCTTGCCACTCAAATTCATGAAAGTAGTCGGCTTTATTGCTACAATTTGCTTTCCACGAAATTTGAACTTAGCTACGTTGGCCAACCGCCCCGTATCCCAATTAGCTCCTTGTTCTTTCACCCATTGATCTAAAACATCAAACCCAATATTATGGCGGGTATTACTGTACTCCGGACCTATGTTTCCTAAGCCTACTATTAAAAATTTCATTGAGTCTAATTCCTTCTTTTTAAACAATCGTACAATCCACTCTAACATACTAATTAATGGTACTTATTGCCGTTTTACTTGCTTTGTATGCAGGAAAGAGGGAGATAAGATAACCCAAAACACTTACTGTAACAAAGGTGAGTAAAAGATCTGTGAAGAGTAATTTTACTGGGTAGTCCTCTACAATAGCATTCTCTATGTTAAGCCAACCAAAATACTGCTGAGACAATACGACTGCCATAGCTAAAAATATACCTGCAGCTCCACCAATAACAGCTATATAACTGCCTTGCACTAAAAATAACTTGCGTATAATATGTTCTTCAGCCCCCATACTTTTCAATATCCCAATGTCTTTCTTCTTATCTAAAACTAACATTATTAGTGAGCCAAAAATATTGAACGACGAAATAATAAGTACCAAGACCAGGATGGCAAAGGTGAACCATTTTTCACTGCTGAAAATTTTGTAAATCAACTCATTGAGTTCCCTTCTTGTCTTCACGCTCCATCCTTCTCCTAGCGTAGCTTGCAAGTCCTCTTTTACTTGATCTGCATTCCTTGTAGTACCCAAAGCTATGTCGAGTGAACTGATAGAATTGGGATAAGACAACAAATCTTGAGCAAAATCTAAGGACGTGATAAATACCTCATTGTCTACTTCTTCGTGTACCAAAAATATACCGCTAGCGCGGAGATATTTAGTGCTGAGTGACGCCATAGGATTGAGCGAACTAAATTCTACGTCGCGACGTGGCACAAATACAGTAATTAAATCAGGACTGCCAGGAAACAAATTTAACTTGTGACTTAAGCCACCACCAAAAACACCAAAATAGCGAGACGAGTCTCCTAAGTTAAAATCCCCAAGAACGACCAATGAGTCAAATTTTTCACGATCGATCGCGTTATCTACTCCACGTATTTTTGCTATTTCTTGATGATCATCGTATTTGATGACAACTTTCTCTTCGAGTGACTGAGATATACTCTTCACATCATTTACAGCAGTTATCTTGCCCTTCAGATCATCAGTATAAACAAACGTCTTTCTTCCTTTAGCCGTTATTCTTATTTCAGGATCGTAGTTGTTGAGCATTCCTTCTACCAGTTCTTCAAAACCATTGAAGGTGGAAAGTACCACAATCATAGCGAAAGCCCCTACACCAAAACCAAGCATAGCAATACCAGTTATGATATTAATTGCATTGATTTTTTTCTTAGAAAAAAGGTAACGATATGCTATAAAGAGTGGGAGTCTCACTCTTTTATTCTACAGTTTATCAAGAAGACTATTGATCCGCTCTGCATGGTCCATGGTCTCATCTAAATAGAAATTCAACTCTGGAATCTTACGAATACGCTTTCCTATTACTTGAGCTAATTCTTGTCGAATCTGCTTATTCTTAGACTCAATAGTGTTGAGGCTTTTCTGCTTATCTTTACTGTTGAGTATACTTACATACACTTTGGCTAAGCCAAGATCTGCAGTAGCTTTTACCTCTATTACTGTCACGAGTTGCCCAGGCAATATACGTTGACAAAAACGAGATAACAAAGGAGCTATATCTCGTTGTATAGATCTCGATATTTTCTCTGTGCGTAGGCTCATTATCGTAGGGTAAACTCTGCAGAACCCATCTTGTGTTCTTTACTAAATACGTTTACAACATACTTCCCTTGGGTCATACCTTCTGTCCTCGGAATAGATACATTCCCTTTCTCATTGTTATTCTGGAACTGTATTGCTTTCCTTACAGAATACTGTCTCTTTCCTCCATTAAAGTTGCCAAGCCCTGATCCAGCCTCTTTATTGACCAATACTGCTCCTCCAGGTTTTACGATTTGGAAATAAAGCATTTTCTCCCCCTTGACCGCAAGGTCATTATTTGCCAGCGTGTATGCAATGTCTATTTTATCCAGCTTACTAATTTTATCCGTAGTTTTAAAATCACCAAATACTGCATCTCTAAGCGGTTTCACGTCCAAAATTTTCAAGAAAATACGCGACCCTACTTCTACTTGTTTGGCAAGGTCTGTATTCACAACAACCATTTCAGCCACTTTCTCTTTTTCACGATCTACCTGCTTCTGTATTGCATAGTTTTCGTCTCTCAAGTATCTGTTCTCCTTACTCAGCTTTTCTATCTCAGACTCTAAAGCGATTACTTGAGTTTTTAAACCGTTCAGCTCTGCTTTTGCCTTCGCCAATTGAGTTCTGGTTAAATTACCACTACTTAAACTTCTGCGTAGTTCAGCTACTTTCTCTTGTATTACGGCATCTCGTGCTTCTATGATACTATCTAACTCAGCATTTTCACCTGTTTTTTCTGCTAGATTTAATCGAAGTTCTTCTTCTACTTCTTTCAACTCATCCAGTTCCGCTGTAGTATCTACAAGTTCAGTTTCTGTAATTTTGAGCTTACTGTTTTTACTCACCAACTGGTAAATAAGCCCCGCATTTATAAGCAATAACGCGAATATCATTAGGAATAATAATCGTTTGCTTTTTTTATCTGTTGTTACTTCACTCATAATTTATTTTTTTTAGTGGTAAAAATTTGAGAGTAGCGACTCTTTATCAGCGCCTCTACCTCGTGTAAAATTAATATTATCTATACTAAATGCAACTAGGCATTTTGTTGTTTTATCAAGTTAAGTGCGCTTCCTGCTTCATACCAGGCTACCTGTGCCTCATTGTAAGTATGATTTACGTCAAAGGTATCCGCAGTCCCATCTGCATGGTTTAGTCGTATATGCAATGGCTTTCCTGGAGTAAAATTATCTAACCCAAGAATATCAATAACATCGTGTTCTTGTATCTTGTCGTAGTCTGCTGTGTTTGCAAAAGTAAGACCTAACATACCTTGTTTCTTTAGGTTTGTCTCATGAATACGGGCAAATGATTTTACTACTACAGCCATCACACCTAGGTGTCGCGGCTCCATAGCTGCATGCTCTCTACTACTTCCCTCACCATAGTTTTCTTCTCCAAAAACAATAGAGCTGTCTCCACTTGCTTTTATTGCTCTAGCTACTTTAGGTACTCCTTCATACTGCTCTGTATATGGGTTCCTTACGGTATCAGTTTTATCATTGAATGCATTTACGGCACCAATAAGACAATTGTTTGATATGTTGTCCAAATGGCCTCTATACGTTAGCCAAGGCCCAGCCATACTAATATGATCTGTGGTGCATTTACCTGCAGTCTTTATCAGCAGTTTGAGTCCCAATAGATTTCCTACTGTGTTCGGTGTAAATGGGGTTAGCAATTGCAATCTTTTTGAGTCTGGACTTACTACCACACTCACCCCGCTTCCATCTTCTTCAGGAGCAAGGTATCCATTATCTTCTACCCCAAAGCCGGTGGGAGGCAACTCATATCCTGTAGGCTCGTCTAACATCACTTCCTCACCTTTATCGTTTGTAAGTGTATCAACTGCTGGATTAAAGTCTAGCCTGCCTGAAAGTGCAATAGCGGCAACTATTTCTGGGGATGCAACAAATGCATGCGTGTTTGGATTCCCATCTGCTCGCTTACTAAAGTTTCTATTGAATGAATGAATGATGCTATTTTTTGGCGCATTTTTGGGATCTGAGTACCTCGCCCATTGGCCTATACATGGACCACAAGCGTTGGTAAAAATAGTAGCATCTAGGTCTTCGAAAATACCTAAAAGCCCATCTCTAGCTGCTGTATATCTTACAGTCTCAGACCCTGGATTAATCCCCAAATTGGCCTTCATTTTGATTCCTTTATCTACTGCTTGCTTAGCTATGGAGGCAGCTCTACTCAAATCTTCGTACGATGAGTTTGTACAGGAGCCTATAAGTCCCCACTCCACGTCAAGTGGCCATCCATTTGCTTCTGCTTTTTCTTTCATTTCCCCCACTTTAGTATCTAAGTCTGGTGTGAAAGGTCCGTTCATGTGAGGCTTTAACTCGTCTAAATTTATTTCTATTACTTGATCAAAGAATTGATCTGGGTTAGCATAGACCTCATCATCTCCAGTAAGATGAGCT
>CAJXIQ010000018.1 GCA_913054375.1 uncultured Bacteroidota bacterium | reverse complement strand
CAGCTGAGACTTTACAAACTGATTGATTTCTGTTTTGAGCGATGCTCCACCTGGAGAGACTTCCGTACTACCCAGTTTAGTCTTTGTCTGAGATTCAAAGACGGGCTCTTGGATACGAACGGAGATAGCAGACACTAATGAAGCCCTTATGTCTGTAGGTTCAAAACTCTTACCATAAAAATCTCTAACAGTACGTACCAGTGCTTCTTTAAAAGCAGCAACATGTGTACCTCCTTGGGTAGTGTTCTGGCCATTCACAAATGAGTAGTAATCCTCACCGTAGTGATTGTCATGGGTAATAGCCATTTCTATATCCCCATCTTTCAGGTGAATAATAGGATATTTTATTTCCTCCGCGTTGGTTTTTCTGTCGAGTAAGTCTAGAAGTCCATTTTTACTAAAATACTTGTTACCATTGAAGTTAATCGTGAGCCCTGCATTCAAATATACATAGAACCACATTTGGTTATCGATATACTCGTTGATGTATTTGTGTGTTTTAAAAATGTCTAAATCTGCAGTATACTCAACGTACGTACCGTTTTTTTCTGTGGTTGCTTCTCGCTTTTCACTTACGAGTATACCACGCTCAAAGATGGCCGTCATACTCTCACCTTCTCTAAAGCTTTTTACCATAAAGTAAGATGACAATGCGTTTACAGCCTTGGTACCTACACCATTTAGACCTACAGATTTTTGGAATACCTTACTGTCATACTTTGCACCCGTATTGATTTTACTCACTACATCAACTACCTTACCTAGGGGTATCCCACGACCGAAATCTCTCACAGAAACCTTGTTTTCTGCTAGTTTGATATCGATACGTTTACCGTTACCCATCATGAATTCATCTATACAGTTATCTATAACTTCCTTCATCAGGATGTAGATACCATCTTCGGCTGATGAGCCATTTCCGAGCTTACCGATATACATTCCGGGACGGAGCCGTATATGTTCTTTCCAGTCTAAGGACCGGATACTGTCTTCGTTGTATTGATTTTCAGCCATTTAGCTTTGGTAATTTTATTGTCTCTACGGTAACGTCCAAATGTAGTATAGATAGGTGTGTAGCGGTAATATTCCTTTTAGATTTTATAAACAAGGAGGTGGATAACGTTTGTAGCGTATAGGCTTGGGCAGAAATATCAGACCGCAGAAGGGAATTGCTCTACCTTTGATTTGTATTCATGAACCTAGCCATAGACATATACTATCATGAAAAAGGAGCTACTTGTATAGGTGTCCTCTTTGAGTGGGAAGATGCGAAGCCTCGTAAGGTTATACGAGCCTATGTAGACGAAGTAGAAGAGTATGTGCCAGGAGAGTTCTACAAACGTGAGCTGCCGTGTGTATTGGCGGTTATTTACCAAGTAAAGCAGTACAAAGTAGATTGTATACTACTCGATAGCCATGTACAGCTTGGCGCAGGACAAAAAGGCTTAGGTGAATATGTATACGAAGCAATGGATGAGCAGTATCCTGTGATTGGCGTAGCCAAAAGAGGTTTTTATAACAATGCAGATTATGTGCGAGAAGTAAGGAGGGGAGAAAGTGAAAATCCGCTCTATGTTTCTGCAGTAGGATGTGATCTAGATGGGGCTGCGGAGTGCATTCTAAATATGTACGGTGAGCACCGTATACCTACAATACTCAAGCAAGTTGATAAAATAGGGAGGAGGTAGCTATTACTCTGGTAAAGTAAAACTGACGTACAACAAAGAACTAATCTTGTTATACAGCATTGATGGATGTATGCTCCATGAGTTTACGCATGTTATTGAGTGCGTATCGCATACGGCCAAGCGCTGTATTAATGCTTACACCAGTCATTTCTGCTATTTCCTTAAAACTAAGATCGCCGTAGTGTCGTAGGATCAGTACTTGGCGTTGTTCCTCTGACAATCGGCTGATAACGTCTCGCACTATGTTTTCTTTTTCGGTGCGGATCATCTGCTCTTCACGATTGTCAACGGCTAGTTTTATTTTACGGAATACATCCTCCCCATCGCTACCTGTAATGGTAGGCATACGCTTCATCTTACGGAAATAATCGATGGCCATATTACGTGCAATACGAATGGCCCAAGGTAAAAATTTTCCTTCCTCATTATACTTGCCTTTTTTTAGATTTTTGATAATCTTGATGAACGTTTCTTGGAAAAGGTCTTCGGCGATATAGCTATCCTTAACAATGAAAAGTATTGTTGTGAAGATCCTGTCTTTATGACGGTTAATGAGCATTTCAAGACACGCTTCATTGCCTTGGATGTACTGAGTTACTAGATTTTGGTCTGTGATTTTTGAAGACTGCATAATACCTATTGTTTATTAGTTGAAAAAATGAAAACTGTGTGTTTTTAACTAGTATAGGTATATCTTATAGGCGTCTTTCTTTGTTAAGGTTACTACTAAACTACAGAAATAAATCCAAAGTCCCAAATTATTGTTTTCAATATAGACTATTTAGGCCAAATTTGTGGCCCTTTAGATCAAGGGTGTATTTACATGACGAAACAAAAATATATAGACATACAAAACGCTCATTTACATAATCTTAAAAATGTAGATGTAAAGATACCTAGAAATCAACTGACAGTTGTTACAGGCCTGTCTGGCAGCGGCAAGTCTAGTTTGGTTTTTAATACCCTGTATGCCGAAGGCCAACGACGCTACGTTGAGAGTTTAAGTAGTTATGCGCGTCAGTTCCTTGGTAGGTTAGAAAAACCGATGGTAGATAATATACGTGGACTTACGCCATGTATAGCAATCGAGCAAAAGGTAAATACTCGAAATCCACGGAGTACCGTTGCGACCAGTACGGAGCTGTATGATTACCTCAAACTGCTGTGGGCTCGAATAGGTAAGACCATGTCGCCTATAAGCGGGAAAGAAGTAAAAAAGCACAGTACGAGTGATGTAATTGCCTATGTCTTGGCTCTTGATGAAGGCACCCCTGTGTATGTATGCTACACTTCCCAAACAGACAAAGACCGAAATGCGCTAGAGGTAGCCATGCAAAAAGGGTATAATAGAATTTGGGCAAAAGGTGAAACAATCAGGATTGAAGATGCCATTGGAGATAAGAAAATAAAGGAATACTATATACTCGTAGATAGGTTAAAATCTACGAAGGCAGATGATGATTACAAAAGCAGGTTGTCTGATTCCATAGAGACAGCTTTTTGGGAAGGTGATGGTGAAGCTACTATCATTACCGATGTGGAGCAAAAGACATTTAATAACAAGTTTGAGCTAGATGGAATGTCTTTTGAGGAGCCTTCTGTAAATCTACTTAGCTTTAATAATCCCTACGGAGCTTGCCGCGAGTGCGAGGGCTTTGGTAGTATTATCGGAATAGACCCTGATTTGGTTATTCCAAATAGGTCACTATCCATATACGAGAATGCAGTAGCTTGTTGGAAAGGAGAGACGATCAGCCAATGGAAGCACGATTTTATACGAACGAGTGCCAAATATGACTTTCCTATACACCGCGCAGTTAGTGAGTTAACCAAAAAAGAATTTAAGCTGTTATGGAGTGGGAACAAGGACGTTTCTGGGCTAGATGATTTTTTTGCCTACCTACAGAGTAACTCATACAAGATACAGTACCGAGTAATGCTCAGCAAATACAGAGGCAAGACTTCTTGTCCAAGTTGTTTGGGAACACGAATTCGTAAAGATGGAAGTTATGTAAAAATTACAAATCAGGGAATGAATCCAGATTTCATGCACGAAAATAAGCTGTCTTCGCTCAATGAGATATTATTGCTAAACATAGAGCAGTCTACAGTATTTTTCCAAAGTCTTAAGCTCGAAAATCAGGCGGAAGAAATAGCGAAGCCAATTTTAATGGAGATCAACAATAGGTTGGATTACCTCATGCGGGTAGGTCTAAGCTACTTAGGGCTCAACAGGCTGAGTAATACACTGAGCGGTGGAGAAAGTCAGCGTATTAATCTAGCAACATCGCTAGGCAGTAGCCTGGTGGGTAGCAGCTATATACTGGACGAGCCTAGTATAGGACTACACAGTAAAGATACAGAGCGACTTATCTCTGTATTGCTTAACCTAAAAGAGAAGGGGAACACTGTGGTGGTGGTAGAGCACGATGAAGATATGATGCGGACTGCTGATTTTTTAGTAGATATGGGGCCAGAGGCAGGTCATTTAGGTGGCGAAGTTGTATTTGCTGGGCAGTATGACGACTTAAAAGGTATGGACACCTTAACAGCTAAGTATTTGGACGATGTGGAGCGTATAGAAATACCACAACAACGAAGGAAGTGGAACAATAAAATTTCGCTAATAAAAGCGGCTCAGCACAATCTCAAGAATATCACGGTAGATTTTCCGCTGAATACACTCACTGTTGTCACAGGTGTAAGCGGTAGTGGTAAGACCTCTTTGGTAAAAGGAATTCTATATCCAGCTGTTCTGCGAGAGACACAGCAGTATAGTACGCAACGTATAGGCGAGGTGAAAGAGATACAGGGTGACTTTAGTTCATTTACTGCTGTAGAGCTTGTAGACCAAAATCCAATAGGTAAGTCTAGTAGAAGTAATCCTGTTACGTATGTGAAAGCGTATGATGCTATACGCGAGCTATTTAGTACGATGCCTATAGCTAAGCAACGCGGTTTCAAAACCAAGCATTTTTCTTTTAATGTAGACGGAGGCAGATGCGATAGATGCCAAGGAGAAGGAGAAGAGGTAGTAGAAATGCAATTTATGGCAGATCTTCACTTAACGTGTGATGAGTGTAATGGCAAACGTTTCAAAGAAGAGGTGCTCGATGTAGAGTTTAAGAAAAAGAGTATCTATGATGTACTAAACCTTACTGTAGAAGAAGCAGTAGACTTTTTTGCAGGTCAAAAAACAATAATTAATAAGCTGCTGCCGCTAAAAGAAGTAGGGCTAGGCTATGTAAAACTTGGTCAGAGCAGCAATAGCCTTAGTGGTGGTGAAGCACAACGTATTAAGTTGGCAACCTTCTTAGGGAAATCTCAGCATAAGGATAAGGTATTATTCATCTTTGATGAGCCTACTACGGGATTGCACTTCCATGATATCAAGAAGTTGCTTAAGTCTTTTAATGCCTTGGTAGACAAAGGACATAGTATAGTCGTTATAGAACACAATTTAGATGTAGTTAAGTGTGCAGACTGGGTCATAGATTTAGGTCCAGAAGGAGGAGATAGAGGCGGAGAACTTATGTTCGCAGGTACACCAGAAGACATGGTGAAAGCTCCTGTACTAAAAAAATCTGTTACTGCTCAGTTTCTAAAAGATAAGATGCAGTAGAGTGTTTACTTTTCTTCGTCAAACCATAGGGTGTAGAACTTACGACCGTTATCGTCTTCTCCACGTTCTATTTTAGTGCGATCACCATGTACATATACGGAGAAGTTTTTATCCAGTTTTATCACACTTTTAAAAACGCCTTTTTTCTTGTTTACGGCCGTTTCATTTAGATTAAAACTTTGGGGTATACTTACTGCACGCTCTCGCTGATACGATGTACTAAAGTCCTGGAAGTTATCTACGATATCCGGTTGTTGTAGCACCACATTGGCAAATTCAGATAAATCGAATTGCTCTTGTTCCTTAAAATAGTCTGCGGACTTGTTGAGCATTTCTGCTTGGTCCGCCTTGTCTGCTGCAAACTCCTTCGGCAATTCCTTTGTAATAAAGTCTTTTGCGATTTTCATTACCGTTTCTGTTTGGTAATAAGCATCTTCACGCTGCTTCACGTGTAGAAAGTGATCAAACCAAAATTTGGCATCTCCTCCTTTGTTGGTGTTGTCTATAACGCTTACGGTATATCCTTTTTCCTTTTCTGTATTGAATATGATAGCTCCTTTATCCAGTTTTTTTACGTGTATGCCTTCTTGGCTATTGACCGTGAAATTTCCGTCGTTATTCTGGATGTCTAGGAAGGTGTCTTTTACCTCCGATTTGAACAAACCAATGGCATCTACTGGTTCTCCATCTAACAGTACATCTTTGATAAGAGCTACATAAAACTCGCCCCCTTTTATCTTGGGATGATTTCCCTGCTCGTAGAGGTGCTTCGCCATACTCTTTGAGTGAGCTACGATATCTTCCGGGTTGGTAAATATGGCTTCCGCATAGGCAAAAACCTCATTGAGATTGATATGCGACTCATGATGAAATCGATAGTATTCGTTTTCTTTGAAAGAAGATAGGAAGTAGGTAAGGAGGTCTTCCTCTACCTCATCACTATATTCTAGCTTGGTATTTCCTAGTGTAAGTAATTCGTCATTAAATGAATTTCCTACAAAATGAAGGACTACATCTTGTATTTTGGTATCTGAGTATGCGAGCATTGGTGCAAGTTTAAAACCAAACTAGCCTGCATTTCAAGTAAAAAGGTATTTGGTGAATAACTTACTGTGTTAACTAGGATAAGTTATGCCGTGTGACTAGATCGAAGCACTTGCTTTGGGAGCAGCATCAAGGATATCTTGGTTTACACCTTCTGCAAATTCTTCAAAATTTTTATTGAATAATCCAGCGAGGTGATTCGCCTTTGTATCATAAGCAGATTTATCTGTCCATGTATTACGTGGATTCAATAGCTCTGTTGGTACACCTGGTACTTCCGTAGGCATGGCTACACCGAAAACGGGGTGATTTTCAAATGAAGCATTGTTTAGCTTGCCATCCAAAGCAGCATTGAGCATAGCTCTAGTATACTTTAGTTTCATACGGCTACCGGTACCGTAGACACCACCGCTCCAGCCTGTATTGATGAGCCATACGTTTACATGGTTTTCGGTCATTTTATTACCTAACATCTCTGCGTATCGTCCAGGGTGTAGTGGAATGAAGGCGGCACCAAAGCAAGCAGAGAATGTAGCTTGCGGCTCTGTTACACCCTCTTCTGTACCTGCAACTTTAGCAGTGTAACCACTTATGAAGTGATATCCGGCTTGGCCTGGAGTGAGTTTAGATATAGGAGGGAGGACTCCAAAAGCATCTGCAGTAAGGAAAAATATATTTTTGGGCTGCGGACCCACACTTGGCAAAGCTATGTTATCTATATTGGTGATAGGGTACGCACAACGGGTGTTCTGTGTTACACTCACGTCATCGTAGTTTACTACGTCAGAATCTGGGAAGAAACGCACATTTTCTACGAGAGCACCTTTCGTGATGGCTTTCCAAATAGTCGGTTCATTTTCTTCAGAGAGATTGATTGTTTTGGCGTAGCATCCTCCTTCAAAATTGAAGATACCGTTCTTGCTCCAACCGTGTTCATCATCGCCTATTAGTTTACGCTCTGGATCGGCAGAAAGGGTTGTCTTTCCTGTGCCGGATAGGCCAAAGAAAACGGCACTATCTCCATTCTTACCAATGTTTGCAGAGCAGTGCATACTGAGCACATCATGGTCTACAGGTAAGGTAAAATTGAGTACGGTAAAAATTCCTTTTTTTATTTCACCCGTGTATCCGCTACCACCTATGATGTAAATTTTCTTGGTAAAGTTGATGATAGAAAAATTTTCTTGACGTGTGCCATCTCTCTCGGGTACAGCCATAAAACTGGGAGCAGCAAGTATTATCCAATCTGGATCAATGTCATTTATTTCATTTTCGTTTGGGCGAATGAACATATGATGTACGAACAGATTTTGGTAAGCCGTTTCGTTTACTACTCTCACGTTTAATCTGTACTCTGGGTCTGCGCATGCATACGCATCACGTACAAATATCTCTTTATCTTCATAGTGATTTATTACCCGCCCTAGTAAGGCGTCAAATTTATCAGCATCAAATTTTTGGTTTATATCTCCCCACCAAACTTCGTCTGCGGTTTTATCATCTGCAACTGTATATTTATCCTTTGGGGAACGACCTGTGTATTTACCCGTATCTCCGGCAAGAGCTCCTGTACTTGTTATTCTTCCTTCTCCTCGCGCTACAGCAGATGCTAGAAGTTGGTCTAATGTTAGGTTTTTGTTTGCTTTTGCAGCTAAATGAAAAACCTGATCAGTAATTGGATGTGATTTCATTGTTCTAATAAAGTACAAAGGTAGTTTTGCATCCAAGTTTGGCTGCATATAACTTGGTCATTCTGACCAATTTAGCATTGATTTTTATGAATATAAATAAGGGGGGTACATGTAGTAAAAATTACTATAAGTACTTAATAATATGGTCATTAGGTATTTATAATTTACTTAGTGTAATAATGACACTAAGTAAGGTAAAAATAATTCTACTTCTCCACGTTTTTTTTACATCGTTGTTTTCTTGGCGTTATAACCCTCTTTGGTAAGAATTTTGACCACTTGGTCTGCTTTATCGCCTTGTATAATAAATGTTTTACGGTCTACAGACCCACCAACTCCGCACTGTTGTTTCACCTTCTTACAGAGTGCTTCGAGGGTCTGCGGGTTGCCTTGATAGCCTTCTACAACGGTTACCGTCTTACCGCCTCTACCTTTTTTCTCCTTTCGTACGCTCAGTTTTTGAGCATTCGTGGGGAGGTTAGCTACTGGATTTTCCTTTTTGCCGTTTTGTGCTGACAGTACTTTAAAACCAGTGTCTTCATTCTGGCTGGTGAAAAAGTTAGACAGATCAAGCTTTTGCATTTTCTTTTTTGTCATTTTGGTACTATCACCTTTAGGTTTTTGGGATGCATCACTATGTGCTTCTTATTTTTTAATAGTATAGGTTCTCCGTCTATATGCCAAAACTTACCACTCCCTTTTATCTCTATTTTTGATGCTTTATGATACGTAAGGAGCTTATTATCTTCTTGTTTTTTGCTACGCAAAAAAATGATAAGTGGTACTATTTCGTGCCACTTAGGCTTACGCATAATGGCAATGTCTAAGAAGCCGTCTTGTATGTCAGCGGTACTTGCTATTTCAAAATTATTTCCCCACTGCGCGCCATTAGCAAGCGTTAAGCTGAAAAATGGGAGTGAGGTTTGATTACCATCCAGGGTTAGTATTACTTCCTGCTCTTCACGTCCGCTAAAGGACTCCAATATGGTCTTTGCATAGCCTTTTAATCCCCTGACTCCTTCTAGACCAAACTTGTGAGCTACTTCTGCTTCAAATCCTGATCCAGCCACATTGACAAAGAAGTTTTCATTTACTTGTGCAGTATCTATTTGTATTTGCTTCCCATGCAGTAAGGTCTCTACTGCGGTATTTAAGTTTCGAGATATACCGAGAAACCTGGCGAGTCCGTCACCCGATCCTTTTGGTATCACAGCAAGGGTTTTACTGTGTTTCGTACACATTTTGGCAACGGTATTCACGGTACCATCGCCGCCTATAGCCACAAGTGTATCATACGGTGATACGTCTGCAACTTCTACCTCACGCACATCTATAAATGTGTAGTCTATAGACGGTGGTAGTTGCCCAACAATCTTATCTACAATAGAGGGCTCAAAACGCTTACCTGCTTTCTTATTGTAAATAAAGAGAATGTTCACAAAAAACTACTTTCTGGCTATAGCTCTTTTGGCTGCAGCTACTACATCTTTTACACCCAGTCCATATTTGTCTAGGAGCTCCATAGGAGTTCCACTTTCGCCAAAACTATCATTTACGGCAACCATTTCTACTGGGAGTGGAGTATGGCGAGCAAGCAGTTGGCAAATACTATCGCCTAAACCACCATTCATTTGGTGCTCTTCTGCGGTAACTGCACATTTGGTATTGGCTACTGCGTCAAGTATTGCTTTGTTATCGAGGGGTTTAATTGTGTGAATATTTATGACCTCTGCAGAGATTCCTTCTTCTGCTAGTGCTTTCGCAGCCTCTAGGGAATTCCATACGAGGTGGCCTGTAGCAAATATAGTGACGTCTGTACCTTTTCGCATGTGTAGCGCTTTACCTATTTCAAATTTGCCTTCTTCTGTAAAGATCGGCCATTTTGGTCTACCAAACCTTAGGTATACAGGGCCATTGTGGTCTGCTATGGCTATGGTTGCTGCTTTGGTCTGGTTATAGTCACAGGGGTTTATTACTGTCATGCCCGGTAGCATTTTCATAAGACCAATATCCTCTAGAATCTGGTGAGTAGCACCATCTTCTCCCAGGGTAAGACCCGCATGGGAAGCACATATTTTTACGTTCTTATCTGAGTATGCCACTGATTGGCGTATTTGATCATATACTCTTCCTGTAGAGAAATTAGCAAATGTACCCGTGAAAGGTATTTTACCTGCTGTAGCAAGTCCGGCTGCCATACTTATCATATTGGCTTCTGCTATCCCCATCTGGAAAAATCTATCTGGAAACTCATTCTGAAACTTGTTCATTTTAAGCGAACCAGTAAGGTCAGCACATAGTCCAACTACGTTTTTGTTTTTTAGTCCCAGTTCGTATAGACCGTCTCCAAATCCTGATCGTGTATCTTTTTTCTCCATTTTGGTAAGGTTGTAATTTATGTGATTGTGCTGTTACTTATTTGATGTTAATGTGTTTTATTTCACCGGGTTTTATAGTGAACGGCATCTCCTTTGTGCTCAATGTTTCCTTCATACTGCTCGCTCTGTAGATTAGAAAGTAGTCACCGGGCTGTAGTACCGTAATATTTGAATTGATCTTAAGATTTAGATTTTTTACCAGCTCCATTTCTCCTTTGTGTTTTCTAAAAATACCCATCTCGTAGCTGTTGCGGGTTACTACATTAAGTTTTCCGGGTTGCTGCACTTGGAGCGTAGTAATTTTATTTTGAGCGACCATCACATTCTCTTGCGTAATACGAGGTAGGGTGAGTAGTTCTATTTTATAATTGCCTGTGATATACTTCTGTGTATTATTGAAATCTTGTACGTTTAAGATTGCATTGGTCTTTTTATCTATGACCAACGCTTGCAGGTTTTTGTAGTTTGTTATTCCGTCTATTTTTAACTCTAAATATCCTTGAGGGGCGTCTGCAGCAATGGTGTTATGCTTGCCTGCAGTTAGGGCCACATTGCGTATTGTGACAGGTGGTATGGTATGTACCTTCACGTTGTAGAGATAAGTTGGATCCAAGTACATCGTGTCTGGATTACCTCTATAGTTGAGCGCATGAATGTAGTTATTTAGTACCTTACCTGATTTGCTATCAGTGAAAGTCATATTGACATCCGTCTCTGAGGGTTTGCCATAGCTGTCTAGTAAATTGACTTGAGCACTGGTATTATTTATTGCTTGACTAATTACCACGTTTAGTACATTTTCAAAATCATCCTCAGTCTCTGCTTCAAAATACCGTCCTACACATTCAAATTGTGTTTTAAAATTTACACTTAGACCAAGACCTATTACAAACGGTCTTAATACGACACCCTGCTTTTGTAGGGCTAGTGATACTGCACATGGGTCTCCGTCGCATTCTTCTATACCATCTGTTATTAGAATAATAATATTTCTAACACCAGGCGTTTTTGGGAAGTCGTAGGCAGCTTGTTGTAGAGAGTAAGCTATGAGTGTTGTCCCTTTAGGCCGTACACTACGTATTTTTTCTTTTATGGCTTGATGATTTCCTTGCTTGAACGGCACTTCTAGCTTGGTGTCTTTGCAGTTACGTTCTGTTTTTTGGCTTTGATGCCCATAAACACGGAGAGCCAGCTCCAAATCTTCTTTGTATTGAAGACTATCTACCATTCTAGATAGAAGGCGTTTTGCAACAGTAATCCTATTGTCTTTACCCATTTTAGCATACATGCTTCCACTGCCATCCAAAACAAACAGTATGCGTGTTTTCGGTTGTTGGGCATAGGTATTTGCTGCTACGAGTAGCAGTATAGCTAGTATTGCTATTTTTTTGAGTTGTGTCATGTGCCTAGTGAGGTTCAAAAACCGTACTACACTATTAATAGTCTCCTATGCTAGAGGGATTCTGAGCCAGTGCATCGGCAAGTTGCTCATCATTTGGTGGAATTCCATGCCACTTATGGCTTCCCATCATAAAGTCAACTCCATTGCCCATTTCTGTATTCATAAGTATACAGATAGGCTTACCATTTCCGCTTAGTACGGCTGCTTTACTTAGTGTGTCTTGAACATCGGCTATATCATTTCCTTCCATTGAGATAACATTCCAATTGAATGCTTCAAACTTGGATCTGAGTTCTGTAAAGCCCATGATATCTTTAGTATCTCCATCTATTTGGCGACCATTTACATCTACTGTAGCTATCACGTTATCAATTTTATTATGGGCAGCATACATTACGGCCTCCCATATTTGGCCTTCTTGGAGTTCTCCATCTCCCATTAATACGTATACCAATTTATCTTCTTTATTGAGTTTTTTGGCTTGTGCAACCCCACATGCCACAGATAAACCCTGGCCTAGTGAACCAGATGCGATACGAACTCCAGGTAAACCTTCGTGCGTAGTTGGGTGGCCTTGTAGGCGTGTATTCAGCTTTCGAAATGTAGCTAATTCCGCTTTTGGAAAATAACCGCTATGAGCCAATACGCTGTAATACACCGGAGAAATGTGCCCATTAGAGAGTATGAATACATCCTCATCGGTAGCGTCCATATTAAAATTAGATGGATTATGTCTTAGTACGTTTTGGTACAATACGGTAAGAAATTCTGTACATCCCAGCGAGCCACCTGGGTGACCAGATTGAACACCGTGTACCATTCTTACTATATCTCTGCGTGTTTGTGCAACGTATTCGTTCAGTTGAGCAATTGGTTTTGTCATTATATTCTGAACAAAGGTGGGTTATATTCAAGTTTTATAAAATCTTTGTGGACATTTCTTGGAAAAGTAACGTGGCTAGAGATATAATAGAACTAAGTATACCGATCATTGAGTATGATGCTCATAAGGAAGACTTACAGGCTTTTTTTAAAAGTAGAGTAACTTCGAAGTATGACGATATAAACGTTATACAAACACTTAAAAAGTCTTTGGACGCTAGGAAATCGAATATGAAGTATAACCTACGTTTGGAAATTTTTACAGGAAAGGATACTCCAGATGAGCTCAAAGAACCTGTTTATGACAAGCTAGACGAACGCCATACTGTTCATATTATTGGTTTTGGTCCCGCGGGCATATTTGCGGCTTTACACTGTTTGAGGGTAGGGATAAAGCCTATCGTGATAGAACGAGGAAAGGCAGTAAAAGAGCGTCGCAGGGATGTAGCAAAGCTAAATCGGTCTGGAGAGATGAATACGGAATCTAACTACTGCTACGGTGAAGGAGGTGCAGGAACATTCTCGGACGGCAAGTTATACACACGATCCATGAAACGAGGTAAAATTCAAGAAATTTTGGAATTATTTGTCTTGCACGGGGCAGATGAAAATATTCTGTCTGAAGCACACCCACATATTGGTACGAATAAACTTCCTCAAATTATCGAAAAACTTAGAGAGACTATTCTAGAAAAAGGGGGAGAAGTACGTTTTGAGAGTAAATTGACGGATATAGCCTATCAGAATGATACGGTTAAGCAGGTTTCGATCAATGGAGAATGGGAAAATTGCCAGCATGTAATTTTAGCAACTGGTCATTCTGCCAGAGATATCTATGAGTTGCTGCACAAAAAAGAAATTGCGATAGAAGCAAAGCCCTTTGCTATGGGTTTTAGGATAGAACATCCTCAAGAACTTATCAATACCATACAATACCACAACAAGCGAAATGCGAGCATTCTACCACCTGCCAGCTATAGCCTAGTAACACAGGTGAGGGGTAAAGGAGTATTTTCGTTTTGTATGTGCCCGGGAGGGATCATAGCACCAGCGGCTACGGCTGATGGAGAAGTGGTTGTAAACGGGTGGAGCCCAAGTAAACGGAATGGTGGATATGCCAATAGTGGTTGGGTAACGGAGATCGGAGAAGAAGAATGGAAAGAATACCAGCACCATGGCCCTTTAGCAGGACTCGAATTTCAAAAAGCAATAGAACAAAAAGCCTATGCTATGGGGGGTGGAGACTTTAAGGTTCCTGCCCAGACCTTAAATGATCTATTAGCAAACAAGAAAAGCACAGCATTAAGCAAAAGCAGTTATAATCCGGGCATGACAGGTGTAAATCTCAACAAATTATACCCTGAAGCTGTATCCTATAGACTTCGTGAAGGATTGCGAGAAATGACCAAGAAATTAAAAGGATTTGATCATAAACATGCAATGGTAACAGCACCTGAAAGCAGAACAAGTTCTCCGGTTCGTATCCCCAGAACCAAAGATATGAACCATACCGAGCTCACTAATCTCTATCCATGCGGTGAAGGAGCAGGTTTTGCAGGAGGAATAATAAGTGCTGCTTTAGATGGAGTACGTATTGTAAAGGCTATAAAGGTAAAGACACCTTACATTGAAACAGATGTATAGATAGGATCTGTTATCTTACTGTACGGAGTAGCCATTCGCTCACTGAGGGGTTTTTAGGCCGATTCAAGCTGACTAGACGGGCTTTGGGCTCTTCTTACCATATCCAATGCAGTATACGCAGTTCTCTCTATGATTTGAAGTCGTGTGCCATGAAACTCGCACCGCTTTACTTCTACAGTGCCATCTGGCTTTGCTAAGCCAATAAATACAAGACCTACAGGTTTCTCGTTTGTTCCTCCGCCAGGACCCGCTATGCCTGTAGTGGCGATACAATAGTCAACGTCAAGCTTCTTCTTCGCGTTCATTGCCATCATTTCACAAACCTCTTGGCTTACAGCACCAACACTATTGAGTAAGTCCTGGTCGATGTCTGCTATGGCAACTTTGGTTTCATAAGCATAGGTGAGCAAACTCCCTTTGTAATAAGCAGAACTGCCCGATACGGCTGTAATGCTGTGTGCTACATAGCCGCCAGAGCAAGACTCAATAGTACCAATGGATTGTTTGCTTGCTTTGAGCATGTCGCCTATTATTTCAGATAGGTTTCTGTCGCCATCAAACCATACGTTTCCGATCACGGCTTTTATAGCATCAAATGCGGTATCAATGTCTTTTTTAAGCTTGCTAGAAGAACGGGTAGTAGACTTAGCACTAAGTCTTAGTCTCACCAGATTAAGGTGTGGTAGGTACGCTAATTTTACGTGAGAGGGCAGGTTGTCCTCTACACTTTCTATGGCCAAAGACAAGTGAGACTCAGGAACACCTACAACTGTTATGGTATGGTGCTCTATCGTATAATTGTCTCCAGTGGCATTTAGCTTCGCAAAAACAACTTCTTCCATCATGGCCTTCATCTCATAAGGTACACCTGGCATACTCACGTATATCTTGCCTTTTTGTTCAAAGTACATCCCTGGTGCAGTCCCTTTTGTATTAAGAATTACCTCACAATTATCGGGTACTAGAGCCTGGTCCACGTTTATTTGCAAGACTTCACGTCCTCTGCGGTGAAATATATTTTTGATATTTTCTAAAGCTTCGTGGTTAGGAACAAGTTTGGCCCCAAAATAATCAGCGAGTACTTTTTTGGTAATATCGTCTTTGGTAGGACCGAGTCCACCGGTTATTAGTATCACATCTGCACGAGATTCTGCCGCTTTTAGGGCATTTATAATGCTATCTTTTTTATCATTTATACTGGAAATCTGTATAACCTCCACACCATATGCGTTGAGGTGTTCACCCAACCAAGCGGAGTTTGTGTCCACTGTTTGGCCTATAAGTATCTCATCTCCTATAGTTATTATTTCCGCTAGCATTTCTGATTGGTTCCTTTTTGCATGATTGTAGTCTAACGATTACTAAAAATATGATACAAAGATAAGTATCTCACGTACAATAGATTATTGGCGGACGCATACTTTTATCACTTAAAAAAGTGAAGGAATATCCCCTGCATTTAAAAAGTATATGGATATTGAGGTGTTTAAAATTATTTTCGCACCAAATTATACAACACGATGAGAGAAGCAAAAGCTAATTTAGCTATCAATAAGTTACTAAAGGATGTTACCAAAAAGTTTGAAGGAGACAAGGTGGTAGACCAGTTAGCAACGATAAGAACTATGGCTCTAGAGGAAGAGGATCCCACAATAGTGAAAATATGTAGACTTGCTAGTGAGTACATTACTGAGAATAAAAACTTTGACCTTGGTTACGCAGCCGAGGAGGAAATCGGTGATATGACAGATATGCAGTATTTACTTGAGCTTATGCTGAAAGTAGATAGGCAAGCAAATCGAGAAGAAATTCAAGAGATAAGAGATCGCATAAAAGAAGAGCTTAGCTAAGCTCTTTTTTTTATGTCCTTTTTTTATTCTTCATTTCTTTTGTAGCCATTAAATTTGCAGTTACAATGACAACCGATCAGTACAACAACATAAAAGGCCGCACAGCAAAACTGGCGGAATATCTTTGACCTAGCCAAAAACCTAGCTCTCATTCACGAAGACGAGCAACAGACACACGATCCTGTTTTTTGGGACAATCCTAAAAAAGCAGAAGCTCATCTGCGAGGTATCAAAAAAAGAAAAATTTGGACAGACGCTTGGGCTGCGGTAAATGATGGTGTGGAGGAAGTAGAGGTGCTTCTTGAGTTCAAGGAAATGGGAGAGGACGTAGATGCAGAGATAGAAACCAAGTACCTAGAAACTCTCGCCAAACTCGAAGATCTTGAATTTAAAAATATGCTCAGCGGTCAAGAAGACCAGCTTGACGCTATACTGGAGATCAATGCAGGAGCAGGCGGCACAGAGAGCAATGACTGGGCTAGTATGCTCAGTCGTATGTACATTATGTGGGCTCAGAACAATGGTTTTAAGACAGAGGTGCTCGAACAAGTAGACGGTGATGTAGCCGGTATCAAGTCTATCAGTATTCAGATAAGTGGTGACTTTGCCTTTGGGTACCTCAAAGGAGACAATGGTGTACACCGTCTGGTGCGTATAAGTCCGTTTGATAGTAGTGCACGTAGGCATACTAGTTTTGCCTCTGCGTATATTTATCCTGTGGTAGATGATAGTATAGAGATAGAACTCAACTGGGGAGAGATAGACATGCAAACCTCCCGTAGTGGTGGTGCTGGTGGTCAGAATGTAAATAAGGTAGAAACCAAGGTACAGTTGACACACAAACCTTCTGGCATAATGGTAGTTTGCTCGCAAGCACGCTCGCAGCTAGCCAATAAAGAGGAAGCAATGAAAATGCTAAAGTCTCAGCTGTACGACATAGAACTACGCAAGCAGACCGATGCACGTGCTGAGATAGAGAACGGTAAGATGAAGATAGAGTGGGGCAGTCAGATACGCAACTATGTGATGCACCCTTATAAGCTGGTAAAAGACGTGCGAACGGGCGAAGAAACCAGTAATGTACAAGCCGTAATGGACGGTAATTTGGAGCCTTTTATGAAAGCGTATCTGCTGGGACAGAAGAAATAACGTTTTAATCACGTTCCTTACTCGTCATAAAGTGCATAAAAAAAAGGGGTTCATTGTATTGCACAATGAACCCCTTTTTTTTATACTACTATTCTTTCTTATTTCAAGATACTCATCAACTGATCTAACTTTGGTGTTAAGATGATCTCGATGCGTCTATTTTCTGCATAGTCCTCTTTGGTGTTTCCGGTGTTTATTGGATCGTATTTACTCCGCCCACTAGGTATTATTTTCTTAGGGTTCATTTTGCCCTCTGTGGTGAGGTATCGTACTACAGATGTAGCTCGTAGTACACTAAGATCCCAATTGTCTTGTATTGTAGCAGACTTCATGGCTTGGTTGTCCGTGTGTCCCTCTACCATTATGTCAAAGTCTTCTAGGTCTTTTAGGCTTTCGGCTACCTTGAGTAGCGCTGTTTTACCTTTCCAGTCTATGTCTGTTTTACCGGAAGCAAATAAGAGGCTATTGTCCAGCGATACATAGATTTTACCTTCTTTTTCTACTACACTAATACCGCTATTTTTATATCCAATAAGCGAAGCTGTAAGTTTATCTTTGAGATCATTCACAGCCTTTTCGTTAGCAGCTAGTTTTGCCTCTAGTTCATTTACTCTAATTTCCCTATCCTTTAGGTCTGCTGCTACGGCACTCAATTCCTTTTTAAGTAAAGCTGCTTCGGCTTCTTGTTTTTCTAGCTTTGCCTCTTTGGCAAACAGCTCGCCTTTCTTTTGTTCCAACTGTTTATCTAGTCGCTCTAGCTCATAACGAAGGTCTTTCTTTGTATTCTCATTGCTATTTACAAGGTTTTTGTAGTTTCTATTGAGGATCTCATAGCTTGCTTGAGTCTTTTCAAATGCTCTTTTTTGCTCTTCGCATTTTTGCATAGCATTAGCATACTCCGCTTCCACAGACGCATACTTGGCTTTGAGTTCGAATATGGCTGTATCTCCAAATTCTTTCATTGTTTTCATCTCGTCAAAGTCACTCTGTAGGTTGTCGTAAGATACCTGAAGCTCTTCGAGTTTGCGTGCAGGTACACAAGCCATAGTGAGAGAGAGAAGTGTGATGAGTGTGATATAACTAAGTCGTTTCATTTGTTTTAAATGTTATTACCTGCAAGTTTAGGTGACACCGTTCATAGGAGAAGCCCCATCATGATAACATATCAACACCTCAAAGCCTCAGATTTCAAATATGTAGACGTTTTTTGTTATTGGCTACCATTTAGCAAAGCCAAAAATGGAATACTCGTGAGTAAAATCACAAAGCAGCTCCACCCAACAGAAAAAGTAAGGAAGCTATTGGAGTAGGTGTAAGATAACACCGTTGGGAGATGAAGGTATAAACTATAGCTATTTTACCTCGCTTTTAGCGGGATATTTTTTTGTCAATCGCTTCATGGTATGCATGCCTCTGTTTTTAATGCCATTGCTACCTGTTGGCATAATACGCTGGATTGCTTCTGTTAGTTCAGGAATGAGATCCGGATACCTAGTAGCTATTCGCTCGCATACGGTCATGCTAAATGCTTTGATGGCTATGGCTTCTTTGGGATCAAGAATGTAAGACATACATGCTTCATAGAGTTCTCCTTCTATTTCTTGCGGAATAGGGCAGGTTTGGTATATACGAACAACGTTGCGGCGAACGGCAGCTATTTTGGTTTTATCTTGCAATTGTAGGACTAGAGTGGAGTGATATGGAGCGATAAGCTCTGCTTGTTGCTCACCAATGTAGCCCAATGCCCAGCTGGTGGTTTGAGATACCCTGCTTGTACCGTTCACAAAGTGATCCATTAATGCAGCAAACAATGCTGGACTGTTTCCTATGAAATCGATAATCGCATTAATCGTCTGTTTGTTATTTGATTTGGTGACGAGGTTATTGAGTGTGGTGTTATTCATAACAAGGCAGAAGGTATAACATACATGACACTGGCTCCCAAAAATAGCACCTTTATCTTTTAACGGTCAACTATCT
Source organism: uncultured Bacteroidota bacterium (assembly GCA_913054375.1). Lineage (GTDB taxonomy): Bacteria > Bacteroidota > Bacteroidia > NS11-12g > UBA9320 > UBA9320. The sequence continues at coordinate 3,212 of CAJXIQ010000018.1, read as the reverse complement.
CAGCCTAAAAAGCTATACGCTGGTGTGCATCTTACCCTCGTCTTCACTTCGTTCTATTGCCATTTCTATCAAATTAGTGATAAGATCTGCATAGGCTATTCCGGCTGCTTCCCATAGCTTTGGGAACATACTTATATCCGTAAATCCTGGTAGTGTGTTTACCTCATTTACAATTATTTCCTTGTTTTTTGTTACGAATACATCTACCCGAGCCATTCCCTCACAGTTGAGTACCTTATAGGTTCGCACTGCTATTTCTCGTATGCGTTTTTGGGTGTCTAACTCCAACTCCGCTGGTATTACTGATACGGATCCGTTGGCATCCGTGTACTTGGCTGTATAGTCGTAGAAGGTGTAATCTTCCTCATTGGTTAGTACTTCGCCAACAGGAGAGGCTTTTACGTCTGCATTGCCTAGCACAGCACACTCTATTTCACGGCCTTCAATACTCTGCTCTATGAGTACCTTTCTATCGTATTGGAGTGCGTTGTCTATAGCCGCATCAAACTCTCGCTTGGTAGTTACCTTGCTTATCCCTATCGACGAGCCCAAGTTGGGTGGTTTAATGTACATTGGCACACCAAGTACTTCTACCGCCTTCTCGTAGGTTATTTGGTTGCGTTTAGAGCTATGATAGGCTAGAAACTTACTATTGGCTATGCCAGACTCGGTGAGTAAGCGTTTGGCTATTTCCTTGTCTATGCACAGTGCTGACCCCACTATTCCTGGTCCTACAAAGGGTATGTTCATGGTCTTGAGTAAGCCTTGCAAGCTTCCGTCTTCTCCACCCGTACCGTGCACTATAGGGAAGACAGCATCTAGTGTTGCCATTTCCAAGAGGGTACTCATATTTACCAGAACACCTCTTTTGCCTCCAGGTATTAGGCTCAATCTGTTCGCAGATGCGATTACAATATCTTCCTTATTAAGCTCATCCATAGATTTACTGTACCACGTTCCGTCTTTCGAAATGGCTATTAGGCTAATGGAGTATCTCGTTCTATCTATTGCTTTTGCAATGTTTCTCGCAGAGCGAATAGATATCTCGTGCTCTGTAGATCTACCGCCGTATATGATTGCTATGTGTTGTACCGACATTGATTAATTCTTTGTACAAAAATGCACCTAGACAGTCCCATGTTATTCACGCTGACTGTTTATGTGTATCTTTTTAGGACTTTATTCTATCATAAAAGGATTGAGAGTCATCGCCATAGAGCCATTTTACAACATTTTTCTCCCATATTTCAGCGTGTTGTGTCCTAGTGATGAGGTTTTCTTCTAAAGCCAAGTCCAGTAACTTACCGGGGTAACTACTCTGTGCATCACTTTCCATTTCTCCGAGGGGATAGGGATCGTCTAATCCCATGATGATTTGATCTGTTGTTTGTTGCCTCTTTAACATCACCTCAAAACTGATGGTGTCGTGTACCAATGTGTCAAAGTAAATGTTGGGATGACCTACCGCCTTACGGGGTCTTTCCATTCCCTCAAAAAGGTCTGGTCTACCATCAAAACCTTGTGTTCTTCGGCCTATATTGATATGATTGAGCTGCCCCCCATGAGCAAAACAGGTCCGGATATTTGGGTATTTTTCATAGTATCCGTTGAGTGTGTAAAAGTGGTAGGAGTCTGCACACTGTGCTAGCATCCATATCAAATGAAACCGCCAAGACATGTTTTCCAGCTTGATGAATTTCTCCCCATCGTATGGGTGTACCTCAATGGCAAGTTTGTATTTATTGGCCAATTCTAAGATGGGTTCGGTTTCTTTATTGAATATGCCTTTCCATTCTCCTGCGGTATTTAGGTAATGGGTAGGTAGGCAAAGTACTTTCATTCCCAGTTTTTCTACACAGCGTTCTATTTCCCATAGAGCACCTTCTACAAAACCCGCATGTATTACAAAACCGGTTGTGAATTTTGAGGGATTCTCAGCTTGTACCTGTGCATTGAAGTCATTTTGGAACCGAAGTGCCTGACGCATGTCATTTTGCGTAAGGCCATTACCATACAGTTGAGACAAATTAAGCACCACAGCATGATCAATTTTGTTTTCCTCCATCCACTCCATTTTTTCATTTAAGAAAAAGCTCTCAGCTGTAATTGGTCTAGACCAGTTTTTTTGCCGCATAAACTTGCGGTCATCGTCTATCCAGAAGATTTCTTTTTTTTTCATAAAGGAAGGAATTTGCTCTGGATTTGGAAGCAAATGCGAGTGGCCGTTTATCTTCATGTAGTGATTGGTTTTTTGCGAATATACCACGCCAATGTGTTCAGTGTGTGTGTTGTTCCAAAAATGTGCTTATTAAGAGCATAAATACAGCGAATGCAAGGTTTATGCGATGTTCTTTCTGCGTATGGCTTCTTTTTCAATAATGTTAGCCACAGAGCGAAAATCACTGCGTATGAGTTTCCACCGGTTGGGATACCTACTAAAGAGCTCAAACATCTTCTTTGCATGCTTATTCAACGCGTCGGTAATACTAGCATTACTCACAGCAGGGGTGCAGCAAGCGCCGATATGTTTTCCTATTACATTTAACCCTCTTTGCTGGGCTATTTGAGCCGCAGCCTCGTATCGGTCCAGGAGCTTGTAGGTTTTGGCGTATCTACCTAGATTTAAGTCATCTTCACTAGCGTATGTATTTGCTGCTATAGCGACCTGCAGATTAGTAAGGTGTGTTGGTGTCAAGAGGATTTCAGTTTCTCCTTGCAATAGAGCCAGATTTAGTTCGATCTGCACATGCTTTTCTAGATTGTCTTCAAGCAAGTCAAACGGACGATTATAGTTTTTCAAATCATCTATAAACGCGCGACTCATGCGTATTTCTATGCCATACTTGTTTTGTAACTTATTTACTATTAGCTGTATGAACTGAGATATAGCTACTTCGTAATTTTGATTTTGTAAATTAAGCTGGCGCTTGGTATCTGTTATTTCTTGGTGCACAGCACTATTGCCTTTTGCTATATTTAAAAGTACTTCTTTATCGTTTTGTTGAATACTCAATAGGGATTCTACAAATCCGCGAATACTTCGCTCAAACTGTTTCTTTTCTGCAGCCAGTAGGTAGTTTTCCTTGACCAACCCAAAAGGCTTGATTTGAACCAATAGAAAGAGAACTGCTCCTTGTGCTTCTATCTTTTTCAGCAAGAGAAAATCACGGTCTAATTCCATCTCCAAGCTAGTTTGTCCTATTTGTTGCTTT